>SHUI01000182.1 GCA_009697455.1 Bryobacterales bacterium | reverse complement strand
ATCTGCTTCTCGTTTAGCCCTTCGGCGTTCCGCATTTGTATTTGCACCCGGCCGCAGACCGCCTTGCCTCTCCGTTTTCAGGATCATCTTGTATTGGAATCCATTCTCCTTTCAGGATCATCTTGTATTGGATAATTCTAGCCACCCAGTCCAACCCCGCCCGATGGTATTATCTCCCCATGCGTTTTCTCATCGCGTTTACCGTTCTAGCCGCGGGCCTCGCCCCGCTTTCCGCCGCCGGCATGAAGTCCGGCCCGGTCGCGTTCCGCACGCACGTAATCGAGTCGAAGATGCCGGGAGGCTACTCCGTACTCGCGACCGACGTCAATAAAGACGGGAAGTTGGATGTGATCGGCATGACCTCCCGCCTCACCGAGCTAGCCTGGTACGAGAACCCTAGTTGGGAACGCCATGTGATGGTCAAGGAAATGAAGGGCCTGGTTAACATGGCCGCCCACGACATTGACGGCGACGGCATTCCAGAGTTCGTTATCGAAAACGAATTCAGCATGGTGGCCGCGAATAGCCCCGGCCTCGTCTGGCTCGTGAAGAGCCAGGGCGATCCGCGGCAGCCATGGAAGATGACCAAGATCGACCAGTTGATCACGTCTCATCACGTGGCGTGGGCGGATATCGATGGCGACGGTAAGAAGGAACTGATCAACGCTCCGCTCATCGGTCCAAAGGGCCTCGCGCCCACATACGATCAGGACCAGGTTCCGCTCGTCTATTACCACGTGCCCGCGAATCCCGAGGGCGAATGGAAGCGCCTGATGATAGACGACAAGCTGAACGGCGTGCTGCACCGCGCGCGCGCCGTGCAGTGGACGCCGGGTAAACGACAGTCGATTCTTACAGCCGGCTTCGAGGGCATCGTGCTGCATCAGGCTACCGGCAAGGGCGAAAAAATCCGCTGGCAGAACACGGTGCTCTCGAAAGGCCACGAGGAGAAGGCTCCGCGCGCCGGGGCGAGCGACGTCGCCGTAGGGCACATCGGAAAGAAGCGAATCCTGGCGTCGGTTCAACCGTGGCACGGGAATCAAGTCGTGGTCTACACGCAGGAGAAGGGGGGCTGGAAGCGAAACATCATCTTCGACAAGCTGGCGGAGGGCCATGAGGTCTGCGTGGGAGACTTCAACGGAGACGGTCGCGACGACGTCGTGGCGGGCGACCGTGCGCGCGGACAGATTTCCGAGTCGCACGTCTTTTTCTCCGAAGACGACGTGGGGACCAAGTGGCATCACGAGGTTCTCGATCCCAAGGGCATGTCGGCGTCGGGCTGCCAGGTGGCCGATATCAATGGCGACGGGCGGCCGGACATCGTGATGATCGGCGGGGCCACGGCAAATATCAAGTGGTATGAAAACCTGGGGAAACAGTAAGGATGGGCGAATTGGTCCGCTTTTCTCTGGATGGTGAGATCGGCGTCATCACCATCGACAATCCACCGGTGAATGCACTCAGCCCTGGCGTCCCGGAGGGCATTGGAACGCTGATCGAGCAGGCGTGCCGGAACGATTCCGTCCGCGCCATTGTCGTCATCGGCGCGGGCCGCACGTTCATCGCGGGGGCCGACATCAAGGAGTTCGGCAAGATCACCGCGGGCCAAAGGCCGCGGCTGACCCTGCATCCGCTGCTCAATGCTATCGAAAATTCGCCGAAGCCGGTCGTGATGGCAATTCACGGCACAGCGTTCGGAGGCGGACTCGAGGTCGCGATGTCGGGACACTACCGCGTGGCCGCGCAGGACGCGCAGGTTGGCCAGCCTGAGGTGAAGCTCGGGATCATTCCGGGGGCGGCAGGAACGCAGCGGCTGCCGCGTCTCGCGGGCGTCGCGCGCGCGGTGGAGATGTGCGCGTTCGGCGAGCCGGTATCGGCGACCGTGGCGTTCGCGGACGGAATTGTGGATCGGATAATCGACGGCGACTTGTTGGCCGGCGCGGTCGCCTTTGCGCGCGAAATTGCGGGCATCGCTCCGCCGAAACCAAGTGAACGCACCGGGAAACTAGGCGACGCCGCCGCGAATGCGCCGCTGTTTGCATCAGCGCGCGAGCGAGCGCGCAAGACGAAGCGGGGGTGGATGGCGCCGCTCGCCGCAATCGACGCCGTCGAAGCTGCCACTACATTGAGTTTCGCCGAGGGCTGCGCGAAGGAAGCGGACCTGTTCCAGCAATGCCTTTTTTCCGATCAATCGAAGGCGCTTATCCACGCCTTTTTCGGTGAGCGCGCGGTCAACAAGATCCCCGGCATCCCGAAGGAGACGAGCACGCTGCCCATCCGCAGGGCCGCCGTTGTTGGTGCGGGCACCATGGGCGGAGGCATTGCAATGAACTATGCCAACGCCGGCATTCCGGTAGTGCTGAAGGAAACGGCGCAGGAAGCGCTTGATCGCGGAATGGCGACGATCCGACGCAACTATGCCAATTCCGTCAAGAACGGCCGCTTTTCGCAGGCCGTTATGGACAAGCGCCTGGCTCTGATCACGCCGCAGTTGACCTACGACGGCTTCGAGAATGCCGACATCATCGCCGAGGCCGTGTTCGAAGGCATGGCGCTCAAGAAGGAAGTGTTCGCCGAACTGGACAAGATCGCAAAACCCGACGCGATCCTCGCGTCGAACACCTCGACGCTCGATATCGACGAGATCGCCCGAACCACGTCCCGCCCGCACATGGTGATTGGCCATCACTACTTCAGCCCCGCGAACGTGATGCGACTTCTGGAGATTGTCCGCGGCGCGGAGACATCAAATGAGGTGATTGCCACTTCCATGGCGCTTGCGAAGAAGCTGAATAAGGTTGGCGTGCTGGTCGGCAACTGCCGCGGCTTCGCAGGCAATCGGATGCTCGGGCCCTACGGACGCGAGGCGCAGTTCCTTGTGGAGGAAGGCGCGCCGGTGGACGCGGTGGATCGCGCTCTTTACGAGTTCGGGATGGCCATGGGGCCGCTTGCGATGAACGATCTTGCGGGCCTCGACGTCGGCTGGCGCATCCGGAAGGAGTACCAACACCTTGAGAAGCCTGGCCTGAGGCAACCGCGCGTTGCGGACCGCCTCTGCGAACTTGGACGTTATGGACAGAAGACCGGCGCGGGCTACTACAAGTACGATGAAAACCGGAAGGCGAGCCCCGATCCCGAAGTCACCGCGATCATCGAGGAAGTGGCGAAAGAGCAGGGAATCGTACGCCGGGAAATCGACGCCGGCGAGATCGTGGAACGCACCATATACGCTCTGGTTAACGAAGGCGCGAAGATTCTTGAAGAGGGCATCGCGCTGAGAGCCGTCGATCTCGACATCATCTATTTAACGGGGTACGGCTTCCCGGCCTTTCGCGGCGGTCCGATGTGGTACGCGAGTACAGTCGGTCTCGCGAAGGTGCATGAAAGAATCTGCAGCTTCCACGGAATTCACGGCGAGAAATGGGAACCTGCGCCGCTGCTGGCGCGGCTCGCCGCGCAGGGAAAGACGTTCGAGGACTTCGACAAAGAGAAGAGCGCATGAGAGAAGCCGTTGTGGTGGCGAGCGCCCGCACTCCGCTCGCCAAGTCCTTTCGCGGTTCCTTCAACCTGACCCGTCCCGACGAGCTTTCCGCGCACGCGATCAAGGCGGTGCTCGCGAAAGTGCCTGAACTTGATCCGGTGGAGATCGACGACGTGTTCATGGGTTGCGGCCAGCCGTCCGGGGCCGCGGGCATGAATGTTGCCCGCATTTCGGCGATGCTCGCTGGACTTCCCGTATCCGTTGGCGGGGCCACGGTGAATCGCTTCTGCTCCTCCGGGCTTCAATCCATCGCGATGGCGGCTCACCAGATTCAGGAAGGAGCGGAAGCCGCGATCGGCGGTGGTGTCGAAAGTATCACGATGATCAAAGATCGCGGCGAACCGAATGCCGCGCTCGCCGAAAGAATGCCCGGGCTGTATATGGTGATGGGCGATACGGCCGAAGTGGTGGCGAAACGGTACAAGGTTTCGCGCGAGGCTCAGGATCGCTATTCGTTCTTGAGCCAGCAGCGCGTGGCGCGCGCGCAAGCTGAAGGCTTTTTTCGCGAGGAGATCGCGCCCATGAAGGTAACCCGCGCTCTCCTTGACAAGAAATCCGGCGAGATCACGGGTATGGAAGAGCACGAATGCACGGCCGACGAATGCAATCGCGCCGACACCACTTATGAAGGCCTGGCCGTACTCAAGCCGCATTTCGACCGGACAAGCGGCGAGGGATCGGTAACGGCGGGTAACGCGTCTCAGATGTCGGATGGCGCGGCGGCGGCGCTTGTGATGTCGCGCTCGCGGGCGGATGCTCTTGGGATCAGGTACAAACTGATTTTCCGAGGCTTCGCCGTGGCCGGCTGCGAACCGGACGAGATGGGTATCGGCCCCGTCTTCGCCGTCCCAAAGCTTCTGAAGCGTCACGGCCTCACGGTGGACGACATCGATCTTTGGGAACTCAATGAAGCTTTCGCGGTGCAGGTGGTTTATTGCCGGGACAGGCTGAACATCGATCCGGAGAAGCTGAACGTTAACGGCGGCTCGATCGCGATCGGGCATCCATTCGGGATGACCGGCGCGAGGCTGGTGGGAACGCTTGCGAACGAAATGCACCGCCGCCATGCGCGATACGGAGTAGTCACGATGTGCGTGGGCGGTGGCCAGGGCGCAGCCGGGCTATTCGAAGCTTGCGGATGAAACAATCTCACATGCTTCGACCGTGATACCAGGCGGAATCGCCTGCCCCAAAAAGACGAAGTGCGCTTCAGAAGGCCGAACCCACGAATTCTCCGGACGAGGCAGACTTTTCATGCCGCGCTGAATCATCAGCGGACCGGTCGATGCCGAATCGAAATCGGCAATGGGCGAGTTGACGCGAATAGCGTGGACACCAGTCCCGGGCTGCGGCGTGGTCTGGAATCGGCCAGCATTATGTCCGCTGAAATCTCGAAGCAATGATCCCGCCCCGCCAGCCGGTCCGATAGAGCACAATCTCAAGAGCGTAAAACTGAATCTGGGCGGAGCAACGGAACCTGAGGGGACCGGAGAATGGGTGGAAGACTGAAAACGGGAGCGTCGCTGATCCTATTTTTCGGATTCAGTCTGTACGTGGCCGGCCAAGCGCCGCCCTCCGCGAATCAACTGGGGGCCTCCGACGTGGTCTCGCGCATGGCGACGATGGATGCGGCCCGGCTGAAAGCTCTGCAGTCGTACTCGTCGGTCCGCCGCTACGCTCTCGAGAACACCAGATTCGGAACGTTCGCCGAGATCCGGGCCAGGATGTCATATGAACATCCGGGTACTAAGAAGTTCGAGGTGCTCTCGGAGCGAGGACCCGGCGTAATCCGAAAGAGCGTGCTCCACAGGCTCATCAAGACCGAACTTGAAACTACCCAGCCGGCCCTTCGCGCCGCCACCAGGTTCGCGGCCGAAGTGCGCTCGGGCGCGAGTGAGGTTGTCATGATGCGGCACTACCGCGAGCCAGCCCGGTTCCGTGTGCTTAAGTCCGTGTTCGACATCATGCGAGATTACCCTGACTTGCCGGGCCGCGAGCGTTGGTGCGACCGTGTGCTCTGCAAGAGGTACACGGGCGAAGTGTGTTCGCTTTCCGAGGTGTGGGGCGGTACGCTGCCCGCGGTGATTCGTTACTTCGAAAAGGCGGTAAGGCTGGCCGGCGGCCGCGCATTCCGGAACTTCGCGCATGCATGCTTCGCGGGCGGAGGCAACCCCGAACATGAGCACTAGCGACCCATGCGACGCGGCGGTCTGGTAAGAGCCACCGAGCAACGGGCATATAATGAGTTGACGGATGGGCGTCGTTGTGAAGACGGCATTATGAAGAAATCATCGTTGGTCCTTCTGATGTGTCTCGCTGGAATTCTTCCAGCTCAGCGGAAAGAGTACGAGCGTCCGGCCCGGCAAGCCGTTCGCGGGAGCCGTGGCGCAGTGGGCGCAGGTTCCGACGCGTCCGCCGAAGCCGGCATGCGGCTTTTTCACATGGGTGGCAATGCCGTCGACGCGGGCGTCGCGGCGATGCTCGCCGCGTCCATCGTGGAGTATTCGCACTTCGGATTCGGCGGTGAAGCGCCGATTCTGATTCGTACCGCTGACGGCAAGGTGCATGCAATTGCGGGCGTCGGAACGATGCCCAAGATCGCCACGGCCGAATTCTTCCGCCAACGCCGCATGCTCCCCGGCGAGGTTACATCCGCGCCCGAACCGATGGGACTTAAGGGAATGGTTCCGGTTGCCGGACTCATGCCCGCGCTTGTTCCCGGAATGCCGGAGGCCGCTATGGTGGCACTGCGGGCCTACGGCACGAAGTCCTTCTCGGAGGTTGCGGGACCTGCCATCGAACTTGCGGACGGCGCGCCCATTGACGAGCAGCGCGCGAGCAGCATCGATCGCGGACGCCGTTTCTTCGAACTCTGGCCCACCTCGCGGCGAGTCTTCATGCCGGAAGGACGGACGCCGCTTCCAGGCGAGATGTTCCGCCAGCCCGATCTGGCTCGTACCATGCGGTCCATGGCCGCGGCCGAGAGGAAAGCCCTTGCGGCGGGTGCTTCACGCGTAGCCGCCATCGATGCGGTGCGCGATTTTTTCTACCGGGGCGAAATCGCCCGGAGGATAGATACGTTTAGTCGCGACAACCGCGGGCTGTTGCGATACGAGGACATGGCCGCCTTTCGTCTTGAACCCGAAGAGCCGCTTACGGTCGCCTATCGCGGTTACGAGATTTCGAAGCCCGGTTTTTGGAGCCAGGGTCCGTCCCTGCTTCAAGCGCTGAACATTCTAGAGGGTTATGACCTGCGCGCGATGCGCCTCAACTCGATCGAGTACATCCATACACTAGTCGAGGCTCTGAAGCTTGCGTACGCGGATCGCGATACATATTACGCCGACCCGAAGTACGCCGAAGTGGACGTTGTTCAACTGCTTTCGAAAGCCTACGCCGCCGAGCGACGGAAGCTGATCGGCGATGCGGCGTCTCTCGAATTTCGCCCAGGCACGATGGACGGCAAGCGGCGTTTGCATCCTTCCGAATCCGAAGGGCCGCAGCGGGTGAGTATAGACGATGCGCTGCTGGCGCGCGATACGACGTGCGTGGACGCGGTGGACAAGAACGGCGTCATGTTTTCGGCCACACCCTCGGGCGCGTGGCTTCCATCCGTGATCGCCGGGGACACTGGGATTCCCCTGACGCAGCGCGCGCAGAGCTTTCTACTCGTCGAGGGTCACCCGAACGAACTCGAAGGCGGGAAGCGGCCGCGTGTCACGCTGAGTCCAACGCTCGTTACGCGTGACGGAAAGCCGTATCTGGCGCTTTCGACGCCGGGCGGCGACAATCAGGATCAGTCGTTACTGCAGATGTTGCTCAACGTGATCGAATTCGGAATGAACCCGCAGGCCGCGATCGAAGCGCCGCGCTTCCAGACGCGTCACCTGGTTTCGAGCTTCGACAACCACGCGATGAACCCGGGCGATCTGCTGCTCGACGAACGCATCTCACCCGCGACCGGCGCCGAACTTGCCGCACGGCGGCACAAGGTGGGAGTCCGCTCGCGCTGGTCAAGCGGGGCCGCGCCTGTGATGATTCGCTCGCTTCCGGGCGGCGTCATCGAAGCCGGCGCGGATCCTTACGGATATCGCGTGGCGCAGGCCTGGTAGGGCTGATCCGCCGGGGTATGGATTCGCCGAGTGGACACGCTTTTCGACCTTGAGGCGCCGGGCTCCTTCGACCGCGGCCGGCTTCGGGATTCGCTTACTTCTCTTGCGCGGGAGAACGTGTTCATCGGCGGCAGTTCCTGGAAGTACGACGGGTGGCTGGGGCAGATTTACCAGCGGTCCAATTACGTGACGCGAGGGAAGTTTTCGAAGAGCCAATTTGAGCAGAACTGCCTTCGCGAATACGCCGGCGTGTTTTTCACCGTGTGCGGCGACTTTGCGTTCTATCAATTTCCAACCGAAGATTTCTGGCGGCGCCTCTTCGCGCAGACTCCGGAAGGATTCCAATTCTCGTTCAAGGTTCCGGAACAAATCACGTGCAAGGTGTTCCCAAGTCATCCGAGATACGGCGCTCAGGCGGGAACGGAGAACGCCGCGTTCCTCGATGCCGGGATGCTCCGGGACATGTTTCTGCGCGCGCTGGAGCCTTACCGATCAAAGACCGGGGTGCTGATCTTCGAGTTCGGGACGTTTCCGAAAGGGACGTTCTCGGGAGCCGCCGAGTTCGCGGAGCGGCTGGACCCGTTCCTCTCGGCTCTGCCCGCGGGGTTCCGGTACGGGGTTGAGATTCGCAACCGCGAGTTCCTAGAACCGGAGTATTTTGCGTGCCTCCGAGGCAACGGCGTCGCGCACGTCTATAACGCGTGGACTCGCATGCCGGAGCTCCGGGATCAGCTCGCGATCCCCGAGTCGCGCACCGCCGAGTTCTCGGTTTGCCGCGCCTTGCTGCGCCACGGCAGGAGTTATGAGTACGCAGTGAGGGACTTTGCGCCTTACCGCGAAATTCGCGATGTCAATCCTGAAGTGCGGTCCACGCTGCGCGACATGATCGAAGGTGCGCGCGCCGAGCGTAGAGCGGCGTATATTTACGTCAACAACCGCCTTGAGGGCAACGCTCCGATCACCATCGACGCGGTTGTAAACGGGTAGCCGGCCGCGCCTGAAGAGTATCCGCGCTCGAGAGATATCGCCATCCGCCCGCAACCCGCCACGGCACTTCTACCGATTCCCGGAGGAGTGCCATCCACCGATTTGCGGCGGACGTCGCGATTATAGTTTGGCCGCGGGTCGAAGCTGAAGCCAGGACGTCTTGGCACTGCTTCGCCGGATCAGTTCACGACCGTTACTTTCAGGTCGTAAGGCGTTTCGAGCATTCCGTCCGTTGCAACCGCGCGAAGCCAGTAGGTTCCAGGGGCACTGAACGTCGCTCCTGTCACCAACTCAGCCGAACGACGGACGCCGACGTGTCTCCCTTGACCGTTATCGATGGTGGTGAATTCGGCCCTCCCAAGCACCTTTCCGCTGATAATGGTTGCTCTCCTCTCCTTCAAGGGCTTTCGACACTCCGCTTCGCGCGGGGCGTATCGGTTCGCTCGGCTGGAACCTGCTACGGGGCGCTCCTTTGCTTACCCGTACAGGACTCTCATTGGTGGTATGATCACCTGACAGAAGTGCATCCCTGAAAGACGCCTTGTTCTAACAGGCGGTCAGATATCACGCGTGAGGTTGAGAGGAATGAGGATTTCAGCTGGGATTATCGCGCTTTGTACAACGCTTGGATCGTATTCGGGTTCGCAGGCCGCTACCCGCTGCACAGACTCCGACTATTCGGGAGCATATGCGTTCTCGTCCATCGGCACGCTTGTCGAACTGCCACCTGAGGGGAGAGCGTTGCTCGGAACCTTGTTGCAAGCCGGCCGTTTTCTCCCTGACGGCAAGGGCGGGCTCTTCATCGAGACTAACGCCAGTTATAACGGGATCGTTATCAACGGCGACATTCCAGCTACCTACAAGGTCACTCCCGATTGCTTCATCAATTTCGATCTCGTCCTTCCGTTCCCGTTGAGCATTCCGTCAAAATTCGTGGGCGTTCTCAGTCAGAATAACCGGCAGATGGCGCTGCTGCTGACCGAACCATCCGGGACCGTGGTCAAAGGGGATCACTACAAGCAGGATCTGCGCTTCTGCGGTCTGAAGGACTTCGCCGGAGGTTATTCCGTTGAGCTGCACGGAACAACCAACGTACCTCGGAATCTGGCGGGCCGGTTCCAGCGGATCGGGCGGCTGGTGGCGGATGGCGACGGCAGCTTCACCGCGACAACCATCGCCAACTATAACGGGAGAGTGACACCTGAAAACATCACCGGAACGTACACCGTGAGTTCCAAGTGTTATGTGACTCTGAACTACACTGCTCCGGCGGCGGCTGGCTCGGAGGTCATCCTT
>SHUI01000181.1 GCA_009697455.1 Bryobacterales bacterium | reverse complement strand
CCGTCGACAACCGCCTCCACGCACCGCTCAAACGGCAGAACCGATTCGTCATTGACGAAGGAAACGAGCGCCTCCCACGACGCGAAATCATACCCGCGCGCGACAGCCAGCCGCGCGTCGTCTAGATCAAAGGTCAACGGCCCTTCCACGTCCTCCCGTGGAACCCACGGGTAATCGGTCCGTAACAATCGCGGCAACTTTCGCCGGAATATCTCTTCCCCCTTCGGATCGGCAAGAAGCGCGACCGCTTGCTCGTCGTAAAGTGCAAGCGGCGACCCCAACGGCAGTACGGAAAAACTCATCGTTACGGCTCGCTGTTCGCGCCGGAGTAGACTGTATCCTCCGGCGCGTCCGTCGGGCTTTCGAACTCCAGGCGGTATCCATCCGGATCGTTGACGGACGTGACCCAGAGCCCATTGCCCACGTATGGACGCGCCGCGGCGACACCGCGCGCGATGAGGTCCAGGTAGATGGCCAGCGCATCGGCGCACATGAAGCAGATGGAGACTCCTTGCCCAAGAACTCCCTCCGGCGCTCCTGCACGGCGGCCATGCCGCCAATACTCTTGCAGCATAATCGCGGTGTTGCCGAGTTCAAGCCAGCACCACCGGATGCGTCCTTCAGGCGCCCACTGGTTGGTCATCACAAAGCCGAGACCGTCGACATAGAAGCGGAGTGAGTCTTCGATGTTGGTCACATTGAAGAACGGCACGGCTTGCCTAACATTCTGCGTAACCGAAACCTCGCTGGGCATGAACGCGTTCCGATCACCAGGATACGCCAAACTGCAAGTGGGATCATCGAGCTGGAATGCACACTGCGCGCGAGTCAAAATTGGCTGGTGGATCGAAGAATTGCGGGCTGTAGCGGAACATGATCCTTGTTGGTTGGCTGCGCGGTCGCCCCACGAGGCCGCGCAAATGGCGCCAGAGCCTGCTCCGGCGCGAAATGGCGCGCTGACTGCCGCTCCGGCGCTCGATCCCAAGACCGGATTGCCGCCATGCGACTAGCCACGCGATCCGTAGACAGTCAAGGGGTGTGAGCTTCCGCGAGCCGTGCCGCCAGTTTCGCCGCCGCATCCACAAGTTCCCCATCCCGTCCGCGCGCGGCCGTAATCTGCAAGCCAAGCGGCATCCGGGACACCGCGCCGCGCGCCATCGGAATCGAAATCGCCGGACACCCGAGGCCCGTCCACGGTGCATTCATGCGAGGGTCGCCCGTACTCGCAAGACCTTCGGGCGGCGGCCCAGTCGCGGAGGGCGTCAGCAGCACAGGATACTCGCGAAGTAGAGCGTCCATCGCGCGTCTGCCTTCCTCGATCGCCACGAGCGCCCTCGCGTATTCGTCGCCCGGAATCTTCAACCCTTCCTCGATCAACGCGGCAAGCTTCCGTCCCATGCGCTCCCCGTACTCTCTCCACGCAGCTTCGTGCGTACGTGCTCCCTCGTAGTTGTTGACCAGGCGCACGGCTGGCAAAACATGACCGAAAGCGGCAGGAAAGGCAATGGCGGGAAATCCACGGGTAGCCGTGCGGAACGCTAGCTCCATTTCGCCATCCACGCCGTCGAGGGTTTCCGGAACTGCGCACGTCAATTCGGGGAATTCGCGGCGTGGGTGCCCCATCCGCTCCCACAACAGGCGCATATCCGCGGCGCTTTCCGTGAACAGCCCAGGCGTGTCGAGTGACGGTGCAAACGGAAGCACGCCGGCCGTGGGCAGCGTTCCAAAAGTAGGCTTGAAACCCGTCACGCCGCAAAACGACGCGGGCCGAAGCACCGATCCCTGCGTCTGCGTGCCGAGCGCGAACGGGACCATGCCCGCTGCAACCGCTGCCGCCGAGCCGCTCGAACTTCCGCCGGGAGTGTAGCGGCCGTCGCGCGGATTGCGGGTTGGCGCAGGGTCGAAATAAGCGAACGCGGTCGTGGCCGTCTTGCCCATCAAGACGGCGCCCCGCGACAACAAATCCGTCACCAGCGCCGCGTCGTATGTCCCTTTCCGGCCCGCGAAAACAGGCGATCCGAATTCCGTCGCCATTCCGCGCGTTTCGAAAATGTCCTTCGCCCCGAACGGGACGCCCGCGAGCGGCCCGTGCCCGCCCGCATCCCGTGGCGCTACCTCGACCCACGCGCGCAACTCCGCGTCGTCTTGCGCGATCCGCTCCAGACACAGTTTCCTGACGTCCGCGGCGCTTTTCTCGCCGGATTCCAACCACTCGATGATTTGCCCTAGCATGCTCTCTCGTGTTCTACTGTCTCACATGAAAGCCGCTCCCTTCTATCTCGCGCTTCTTGCCTTGCCCCTGTGCGCACAAGTGAAACTCACACAGGGTTCCGACCGGATCACAATCGACATTAACGGAAAGCCGTTCACCGCATTTTTTATTGGCGCGAATACGGCGAAGCCTTATTTGCACCCGCTCCGCGCACCATCCGGAAAGATTGTCACCCGCGGCTACCCGATGGAGACGATCGCGGGCGAAAGCCAGGATCATCCCCATCATCGCGGGTTGTGGTTCACGCACGGAGAAGTCAACGGCATCGATTTCTGGGCCAATGAGGACTCGCAGAAGGGCGTCAACGGAAAGAAAGGCAAGGTCGTCGTGAAAAAAGTCGGGGAACTGAAGAGCGGGAAGAAATCAGGCTCCATCGACGCTACATTCGATTGGGTTGATCCGCAAGGAAAGGCGATCATACTCGAAACCCGAAGGATGGTGTTCTACGCGGGGCCGGGACCGCGCGTGATGGATTTCGACATCTCGCTACGCGCCAACGAGAAGGTGGAGTTCGGCGACACGAAAGAGGGGACGTTCGCGATCCGCCTGGCCGCCGGGCTTGAAGAGCCGATGCCGAAATCGCTTCCGAATCCGAAGCGAACCGGCCTCATGACGGATTCCGAAGGCCGCTCGGGCGAAAAGGCCGTGTGGGGCAAGCGCGCTCCCTGGGTGGACTACGCCGGTGAACTTGAGGGCGAGAAGTTGGGCATCGCGATCATGGATCATCCCGGCAATCCCAAGCATCCCACCTACTGGCATTCGCGCAGTTACGGACTGTTCGCCGCGAATATCTTCGGCGAGCGCGATTTTTTCAGCGACAAGGGCCGCAATGGCGGCATGACGCTTGAAGCCGGGAACACGCTGCGCTTCCGCTATAGGGTGGTCATTCACCCAGGCGATGGGCAGAGTGCCGGTATCGCCGCTCAGTATAAGAAGTACGCCGCGATGAAGTAGGTCGCAGAAGCGCTACCCGGCGCTATATGCCCCAGGCTGCGCCAACGTGCGCAGCGGTAGAGTCAAGACAGCAAGGCTAGAACCTGCCGATATCCCGCTACACCCCTGGTCTGCGCCGTGGTGCGCAAATTGTACGGCAACTTCCGGGAGGTGACAGCATGATTAGGCTATTGAAAGTAATCGGAATCCTGGCAGTACTTGTTCTGACCGCTCCGCGGATTTTTTGCGCCGTCGATCAGCCTGTCCCGCCGACTCGCATATGAAGATTGTGGCGCCGGTTTAAGGTTCCAGCTGAGGTCAAGGCGGGCCGGATTACCATCATGGTCCTGATGAAGGCCATCGAGCCTGTCCTGATTGAGCAACCGGTTTACGTCACGATTCAGTGACGTTTTAGCCAGTCGGCCTCGTCACCCCACCGGGAATAACCCCCTCCCGCCAGGACGAGGCCTGCTGACACAAATACCGGTTTCGAAGACCTTCTTGGGAAGCGCCCGCCGGATCGAGTCAAATTTCGGACTGACCGGCGGGCGTGCTCCCGTTCTGGTCTCTTAACCGTCTGTTAACCGCGCCCTTCCGAATCGGGTAAACTTAGTGGTCCCCACTATCGGAAGGAGGCGACGCATGCACATCCCACGCTTTCAGGCCGCGTTCGCGGTCGTGACTGTCCTCGCATTGGCTGCTCCGGCACAGGCTCGCATCACGCGGCTCGTGGTTGAGCGCACGGAGCAGCCCGGACCCGATGGCTACGAGCGAATCTCCGGCCAAGCCTACGGCGAGCTGGACCCCAAGCTGCCGCTCAACGCCATCATTACCGATCTCGAATTTGCGCCGCGCAACGCTCGCGGGATGGTGGAGTACGACGCGACCTTTACCATCATCAAGCCGGCCGACATGGCGAAAGCGAGCGGCGTGCTGCTCTACTTCGTCCCCAACCGCGGCGGGGTCAATCTGAGCGGCGGCGGATTCCTTGCCGACGCGCGGAAACGCGGGCACGTCGTGGCCGCGAGTGGCTGGCAGGGAGACATCGCGCCCGCGGGCGGCGTGGAGTCCCTGTCCGTGCCGGTAGCCAAGAACCCCGACGGTTCGAGCATTACCGGCCGGGTACTCGCCCGCTTCAGTGACATGCCCGCGGACACAACCACCGTGCCCATCCTTCGAGGCGGCGTGGCCGGCACCGCCGATCCTGCCAGCCTCGAGACGTCCAAAGCTTCCCTTACCCGCCGGACTTCCGAAGGAGGCGCCGTCCTTCCCATGCGTAGCGACGACTGGGCGTTCGCCGATTGCGGCCAGATTCCTTTTCCCGGCAAGCCCGATCCGCGAAAGCTCTGCTTGAAGGGCGGCTTCAATCCCACCTACCTGTACGAGCTTACCTACACGGCTAAGGACCCGAAGGTTCACGGCATCGGCTTCGCCGCTACGCGGGACTTGAACTCGTATCTCCGCTACGGCCTCCAGGACGATTCCGGCGCGGCCAACCCTCTGCGCGGGCGGATCACCGCGACCGTGAGTCAAGGGAACTCGCAGTCCGGAAATTTTCTGCGCAGCTTTATTCATCTGGGCTTCAATCAGGATGAAACCGGGAGGATCGTCTTCGACGGCAGCAACCCGAATATCGCGGCTCGTCTGCTTGGAATGAACCTCCGATTCGCGGCGCCAAGCGGAGCCGCAGCCCTGTACGAGGCAGGCAGCGACGGCGTCGTCTGGTGGGAGCGGTATCAGGACGAAGCCCGCAGTCATCCGGCGGCCGGATTGCTTGACCGGTGCCGTGCGACGGAAACCTGTCCGAAGATTGTGGAGACATTCGGCTCGGCGGAGTTTTTCAATCTCCGCGCTTCCCCGGGCTTGGTAGGCACTCGCGCCGATCGCGATATTCCGCTTCCATCGAATGTCCGCCGCTATTACTTCCCAGGCGTGAGCCACGGAGGCGGCGCGGGCGGCTTCGATCCGGAGCCGCGGCGTCAGTCCTGTTGCGAGTTGACGCCGAATCCCAATCCTTCAAGCGACACGCTGCGGGCCTTGCAGACGGCTTTGGTCGATTGGGTGGTGAAAGGCACTCTACCACCGCCAAGCCGCTATCCCCGGCTTGAGCGCGGAGAACTGGTTGCGCCCACGCAAGCCGCGATGGGTTTTCCGGCGATTCCCGGAGTCCCGCTTCCTGATGGAATCCTCACGCCACTCTACCTGTACGATTTCGGGCCCAAGTTCCGTTACAACGACTTGTCGGGCGTTATCACAATAGCGCCGCCCCCGATCCGCCAGATTCTGCCCACCGTAGTTCCGCGAGTGGACGCCGACGGCAATGAAGTTGAAGGCGTGGCGAGCGTCCTCCACCAGGTTCCTTTGGGGACCTACACCGGCTGGAATACCAACGCCGGCGGATTCTACAAGGGGCATATCCGCACAAATGCCGGCGGCTTCGTTCCCTTTGCCAAAACGAAGGCTGAGCGGCTGGCTTCCGGCGACCCGCGCCCGTCGCTCGAAGAACGCTATGAGACACACGAAAAGTATGTCGCGCAGGTTCGCGCCGCCGCCGAACGGCTCCTTCGTGGACGGTACCTTCTTCAGGACGATGCCGACCGCCTGATCGCTCAAGCCGGCGCCAGCAAGGTTCTGAAGTAGCGTGTCATGTCGTCGCCGCCAGCGCAATCCACGCCGCGAGCGATGCCAGCTTTTCGTCCTGACTCCAGGGCGGCCCGAGCGGCCGTCTCAATTCGTTGATCGTTTGCCGCAAGTCCGTCGGGTCGAGCCGGAACGCGGCCGCGCCCCGATCCCAGACCTCGCGCTCCTTTACCCTCGTCACCGGTAACGAGTGCTTCTCGCACGCGCGCACCACCGCTTCGCGGAAGAACTCGCCCTCCGCCGTGTGGATAAGCGCATGGGATTTTAGAGTCGCCGCCAGGTCCGGCAGTGAGCGGCCAGACGCGAAAAGAACACCCGCTCGAACGGCCACGCGGCCGCTCCGGGCGAGTTGAGCGGCCATCGCTCCGACGGCGCGTCCCGTGAGCGACATGCAACTATCCCGGCACTCGCGAATCAATGTTTCCGCTTCTTGAAGATCCAGCCGCTCCGCGGAATGATAGGGCTGCTTGGATCCGGGAATCGCCGCATCGGCGGTTTCAATTCGGCGTCGTTCAAGCACGACGGGCCTGCCCGGGGACCCGGCCACGGCGACCATAATCGCCCATCCAGAGTGAACGCGGAAGCCCAACGCCGCCGCCGCTTCGGCTGAAATGACGGTAGAATTTACCAATGAACCGCCGCTGTTTCCTGACTTTCGCGGGTGCACCATTTCAGTTCCTCCTGAACGCTCAAGGCGCGAATCCCCAGACTCTAATCTACAGGACTGTGGGCGGTTGTGAAATCAGGGCGGACGTCTACGGCGCGGTGGCCGGAGCAGCGAAACCGGCCGTCATGTGGATTCATGGCGGCGCGCTGATCACCGGCTCGCGCAAGTCGCTTGGCGGCAAGTTTCATCAGGCGCTGATCGAAGCGGGCTACGCGGTTGTGTCGATCGATTACCGTCTGGCCCCCGAGACGAAGCTGCCCGGCATTGTCGAAGATATACGGGACGCCTGGCGCTGGCTTCACCAGGAGGCGCTTTCCCGTTTCGGCATCGATCCGAAACGCATTGCCGTCGCGGGCGGCTCCGCCGGCGGATACCTGACCCTGATGTGCGGCTTCGCCGTCAATCCCACTCCGCGCGCGTTGGTATCGTACTACGGCTATGGCGATATCACAACATCCTGGTACGCGGAACCCGACGAGTTCTATCGAAAGTCTCCGCTCGTTGCAAAGGACGAAGCTTACGGCAGCGTCGGTACAGCGCCTGTCTCGGAGCCGCCTGGGGGCCACCAGCGCGGGCGTTTCTATCTGTACTCCCGGCAGCAGGGCCTCTGGCCCAAAGAGGTAGCAGGCCGCGATCCGCGCAAGGAGCCTGCCTGGTTCGACCGTTATTGCCCCATTCGAAACGTCACCGGCCGGTATCCGCCAACGCTTCTGATCCACGGCACGGAGGATACGGATGTGCCATATTCCGAATCGAAGAACATGGCGGAAAGACTTGCGCGCGCGGGCGTAAAGCACGAGTTCATCACGGTCGACGGCGCGGGGCACGGCCTTTCCGGTGCGAGCACCGAGGAGACGTCCAGGATTGCGGCGCGGGCGGTTGGATTCGTCAAGGCGAATACCTAAAGGGCCCGGCATGAAACCGCTGTTACAATTGGCAGCCGGTGGAGCAGGCGATCGTTTTCTGCCGCCCGCGGTCTTCCGTGGAAATGACAGGCCACAAACAACGATCGTGTGCACCACCCTCACCATAGTTCCGTGTGCGGACTTGGAACAGTCATTTCCTGACGGGACCTGAGCGTATGCGCAAATTTCTGACGATCGCCGCTGGGGCGATTACTGTCCTTGCAGCCGGCGGATACGCCTTCATGAGCTTGAAGAAGCCGGCGTCCGCGCCGCCTGCGGCCATCACAATCGAGTCCTCCGAGGCTCGCGTGGCGCAAGGCAGATACATCTTTGAAATCTTGTCCGATTGCGGCGGCTGCCATTCCATGAGGGACTTCAGCCGCTTCGGAGGGCCGGTCGTTGCGGGACACAAAGCCGAAGGAACCATATTCCCGAGGGAGTTTGGTTTGCCCGGCGATGTTTCCGCGCCGAACATCACGCCGGATCGTGAAACGGGCATCGGCGCCTGGAGTGACGGCGAAATCGTCCGCGCGATTCGAGAGGGTATAGGCCGGGACGGACACGCCCTGTTCCCGATGATGCCTTATTCCGCCTACCGGTCCATGAGCGACGAGGACGTGTACTCCCTTGTGGCGTACCTTCGGACTCTGCCGCCGGTGAAGAACCGGTTGCCGAAGACCAGGATCGACTTTCCGGTGTGGTTCTTCATCAAGTCCGTGCCCCAGCCGGTCGCGGCTCCGGTGCCACCACCCGACCGCGCGAATCGCTTGAAGTACGGCGAGTACCTGGTTGTGAACAGCGGTTGCGCCGAGTGCCATACACAGGCGAAGAACGAGACGCCCGATCCAACGATGAAATTCGCGGGAGGGCGGGAATTCAAGCTTCCCGGTCTTATCGTGGTAAGCGCGAATATCACGCCGGAACCCGAGACTGGGATTGGCCGCTGGACCGAGCAGCAATTCCTCGAAAAATTCGCGGAGTACAAGACCTATGCCACGAACGGCTCACCGAAGGTCGGCCCTGAAGGATTCACACTCATGCCTTGGCTGAACTTTTCGCAGCTTCCAGCGGAGGATCTGGGTGCCATCTACACCTATCTCAAGGTTCAGCCGCCCGTGCGCAACGCCGTGGAAACCCACCCCGGCTACCCGTCCAAGAGGTAGCGTGTTTCTCAGGGTGTATTACTTCCTGCCGGCCGGCGAACCGGGGTTTTGTTTCTGACGCTCCCATTCTTTCCGGAACGTGTCGTCGCGTTCAGCAACGTAGGCCTTGTAGCCATCCGGATCGATCAACGGATTCGACCCGCCGGGCTTCATCTTCTCGATCTTCGCAAGCATTCCGAAGTACGCTCCGTGGGCTCCGAGGAACAGGTCGCAGGGCAGGCTCTTGAGCACTGCGAAGGTCTTCGCGTAGTCCTCGGCGATTTGCGGGTAGTTCTTGTTTCCCACCAAGATATAGCCCGGATTCACGTTCGGACTCCCAATGATCACGGCGTTCAGCGTTCGAGAGCCGTCGCGAACCGCCATCGTCCACGTCGTGCATCCCTTCGTATGTCCGGGCGTAAGCCGCGCAATCAGCCGGGATCCGCCGAGAGAGACAGCATCGCCATCGTGCAGAACGCGGTCGACCTTTGCGCCCGGACGCCCGCGAGCCGTGCTCTCCTCATCGGCGACGTCGGCATCCATTACCATCAGTTGGGCGCCTGTCTCCTTCTTAATGATGCCGGTTGCCGCGTCGTGATCGCCGTGAGCGTGGCTGATCAGAATGATCTTGGTGTCGCTGTACTTGAAGCCGAGTCCCTCGATGCTCTTCCGGATGAGCGGCACGTCCTCCTCGAAATCCGAATTGATGAGGATATTTCCCTGGGGCGTGTTGATCAGGTAGACCGCCAGATCGGCAGTCCCCACGTAGTAGAGATTTCCCGCGATCTTGAAACCGGGGATCGGCCGGTGCCAGTCCGGATTTCCCTGCGCGAGGAGTGCGCCAGTGAGCGCGAGGAACGGAAAGAGCCCGCGACCTAGCAGATGGATCATCGCTCTACTATACCCGCTAACGCGCATGATTGCGGCGGAGGAACACTGGAATCAAACCATGGTGCGCTCCGGAGCCCGGCGGACGTATGGAAACGCGGTGCCAGCCGGGAGTCTGGGCCTCCAACCTCCGTGGTAAAATCGGACCCAGGAGCACCATTCAGTGAATAAATCGATCATCCTTCTTCTTATCTCGTTGTTGCTGTTTGCAACCGTTGGGCTTGTTCAGGGTCAGGTGACCACCGGCACGATTCTCGGACAGGTAGCGGACAATACCGGCTCCGCCGTGCAAGGCGCGACCATCACGATCAGCAACACGGGTCAGGGTGTTTCGAAGCAGCTCTCAACTGACGACAACGGATTGTACAATGTTCCGTTCCTGATCCCCGGCACCTACAGCGTGTCGGTGGAAAGAGCGGGTTTCAAGAAATCCCTGCGGGAAGGCATCATCGTTCAGGTCGATCAGAAGGCTCGCGTGGATGTGACTCTCGAACTGGGCCAGGTGTCGGAGACCATCAGCGTTACGGCGGCCGCGTCTCTGG
>SHUI01000180.1 GCA_009697455.1 Bryobacterales bacterium | reverse complement strand
GCCTGCATGGACCTTGTTTAGCGGCGGCGCATGCTTCCTGCTGCTCGCGGCGTTTAGTTGGGTTCTGGACGTCAAAAACTGGCGGAAATGGGCGTTCCCACTGCTTGTCATTGGCATGAATTCCATCGCGGCGTACATGATCGCTCACCTTTTCGAGCGTTTCATCGAAGATTCTCTTCGAATTCACCTGGGCGCGAATGCTTTCAAACTTTTCGGCGGGATCGAGCCCCCGGTGAGGGGTGCGGCAGTTCTGGCAGTTTATTGGTTGATGCTGTTCTGGATGTACCGGCGCAAGATCTTCCTGAGAATTTGAGTCGGAGTAGGGATCATGGTTACCCACGACCCCGTCCACGGATCCGGACTGGCGGATTTCCCGCATCCGGCTCTTGCCTTAGGTGACGACGCCGAAGCGGCGCAGGGGATAGTCATGGTAGATGGGAACAGGAGGGAGCCAGCGGTCGATCAACAGCCGCATTCGGTCCCAGGGAACACGGCCGTTCTGACTCCGGCGCGACAGCGCGCGGTGCCAGAGCCAGCCAGTCTGAAACCGAAACAGGTACAGCGCAGGCTTGTTCATGGGCACTCCGTAATGGCGGAAATGTCCACTCACCACCATGCGCAGCCATTGCCCCACTTCCGGGACGGGAGCATGCATGCGCCGCTGGAGTTCGATTTTCATCTCGCTCAGCTTCGCCTGCAGGCGTTTACGCATCGGCTGCCGCAACACCGTGAACATCCCATTACTCCTCTTCTTCCGACAGATGTGGGTAAAGCCGAGGAAGTTGAACATCTCGGGCCTCCCTTCTCCAGGCTTCCTCCGGTTTCCGGCCGCATACGGGCCGAACTCCAGAAGGCGCGTCTTGTCGGGATGCAGTTCCAGCGTGAACTTCCGAAATCGCTCCGTCAGTTCCGCCCTGAACCGCTCGGCATCCGATCTCCTCTGGAATCCCACCACGATGTCATCGGCTAAACGCACGACGATCATATCGCCCTGCGCTCGCTTCCGGCGCGGTGCCTGGACCCAAAGGTCGAACACGTAATGCAAGTAGATGTTGGCCAACAGCGGCGATGCACTTCCACCCTGCGGCGTCCCCTCTTCCATTCGTGTCCGTTTCCCATCCTCCGGCACGCCGGCGTTCAACCATTTCTGGATGAGCCGCACCACGCGCCGGTCCGCAATCGGTGTTGATTTCCGAGGATCTGGCGCGCACCTCATCGCCTGCAGTTTTCGCGCGGCCTCGACCAGAGAACAGCCCTCCATCGCAACGAAGTCCAATAGGGTGCCTCCGGCATCGCCTGCGAAGCAGTGGAAAACATTGCGCGCCGGATTCACGTGGAAGGCTTCACGTCCTTCGCCTCGGTGGATCGGGCAGCACCCGCGATATTGATCTTTTCCGCTTCGCCGAAGCTCGACGTGATAATGCCGGAGCACAGACTCCAGCTTCACCGTGCGTTTGATCGATTTGAAATCCAGCCAGTTGATCACAGACGCACCTCGCCGGAATTGAAGGTGGCGTACATTTCTTGTTTCGAAACCGGCTCTGATTCGAGACCGAGCACCAACTGGCGGACAATTTCACTGGGCCACTGTTTGACTCGGCGTTGGAGAGTTCGCAGTTGCCCAGGCGCAAAAGTGCCGGCCTTGCTTTCCTGCAAACGCAGGAACAGCTCTTTGGCATTAGCGTCGGGCTGTTCGTTGAGCCACTGCTGAACCTGCGGCCAGACTGCTTCAAATGGGTCGACACGAGTGCGATAGGTCCGTTGCCCGGTGCTTCTCTTGCGATGGGCCGGACGCACTTCACCATCGCGCCACACAGTGGAAAGACCGGCGACGAAGCCGCTCAACTCCGCGGACGATTGAGCTGCTTCGGCCCGGGCGACACCGGCTTCAAGCTGCGCCAGCACTCGCTGTGCTTCTCGAATCTCGCTCAGCAATCGAACCGGGTCCAGCGCGGCCAACGCCTGCCGAAGTCGCCGGTCCCGCCAGCGTCTCGTGCCCTTCGTCCACCTTCGCCAGCAACTCGATGTCGCCCCGCGTGTACCGGCTCGCGAAACGGCGCCTCTGGTTGACGGCTTCCTTCACCTCGTCCTGCTCCATGTACTGCGCCACCAGTCGTGTCATCTGTGTCCGGCTCGACCCCGTCATCTTCCCCACATACCGCCGCAGCAATCCTCGTGTTCCCTTGCCTTGCTCCCGGTACTGCTGCCGCTGTAGTGTCCGGCTGATCCACCCGTACATCTCCGCCCGCTCTTTGCCTGCGAAGCGGACTCCCTGGGTCGCCTCTAAGAACGCCTGGATTTGGTCCAGGCTCAACTTCTCGTCATCCTGCATTTTGACGATCACACCCCAGCATGCGGCCAACCTCCCCTTCAGGCCCATCTTGTGTTGGATAAGACTGCGTCAGGTCATCCCGCCGCCGAACTTGATATACTGCCTTGTTTGGTTCACTAGTCGGAGGTTACTATGGAAACGGAAGTACTCGTAAGAACTATCGCCGGCGTGCTCGCCGTTCTTCTTTTGGTAATCGTATTCGTGCGCCGCAAGAACAAGAAGAAGGAGGAGGATTTCTAGCCCGATCCGCGCTTCTCAGAACAGGCGAACGGCATGTTCAAGCTAAGCCTTCTCTTGTTTCTCGTCGGACTCGTGCATCGGCCAAAGGGGACTAATCTTCCCGGCGGCGTATTCCACGACAAAGTAAGCGAGGTCTGTCAGGTGCTCGAAGGAACGGGAACCCTGGTGACGGGCGGCACTCTCGTCAACCCGGCGCCCCGCGCCCAAGCCAACGACACGGTCGTTCAGATCATTCCAGATCAATCAATGGACCCGGAGTCAGTGGAGCCGCGATTCAAGACGGCACAAGCCGCCGCGTTTCGAAGGGTGACGTCGTCATCATTCCGGCGGGCACGCCCCACGGGTTCCCGGAGATTCAGGAATCAATCACCTACACCGTGATCCGCATCGACCCCAGCCGCGCCGTGGCGCTAAAGTAACGTTGGTTTCCGCGCCGGGAGAAAATGCGGTCAGCTGGCGAGTTGGGCGTTCGTGGGCCGGAGGAAATCAGAAAATGAAGCTCAGGCCGCCGCGGACGCTGCGCGGCGTTTGCATCAGAAGATAGCGCCGGCCGTCGAAGGTCGTGAGAGGCAGATAGCCCTGTGCAAGAAGGTTGCGCAGATCGGCGGTGGCTTCCATGCGCACCGGAACGAACGAAAAAGAAGGTATCGGCTGCCGCACGTGAAAATTCAAACCCGCCTCCGCCCGCGCCCGCTGAACCGAATAGAGCAGGCTTGGCGTGACGGCGCGCCCATCGGCAAGCTGATAGCTTGCGGCGAAGTGAGTTCCGGTCCATGGTGAGATTCCGGAAACGCGGGCCGTCAGCGCCTGACGGCGGCTCGCCGTAATCATAGACCGCAAGTCGTCGGGAGTGCCCCCGCTTGAAGCCGCGAGAGCCGCGGCCGTGGAATACACGGCCGTCACGTTCAGATTTTCCCCAAGGTGCTGCGTCACCGAAACACTGGCGCCCAGACTGCCGTAGTCGCCCGCGTTATAGATGGAGTTCCCGGAGAACAGATCGGGAAGAATGTCGTTCTGAGAACCCGCTCCGTCCGGCGTGAAGAGCATTAACGCCGCGTTCGACACGTTCTCCCTGGACGCTGCCACTCGATAGCTTCGAGAGCCGTACGTGCCATGCCAAGCCAGCTCGAAATTTTCGGCCCGTTGAACCTTGGCGCGTCCACCCCTCAGCGAAACGCGCGGGAGTTGGGACAGGCTACTGATTTCACCGGTCAGGCCGGATTCGAACTCCGGCCTCGGTAAACCGGACATGTACGTGAATTGGACCGCGCTGTTCGGCGCCAGCGTATACGTGAGGCGGCCGAAGGGGCTCGCATAATTGAGCCGGTCGAAAAACGTAACCGAGTCCATCGAGATTCCGTACTCGAACAAAAGAGCGTCGCCGATCTGCGTTTTGTCGCGCAAGCTAAACGACAAGCTGCGGAGCGACGGCAACCCCGAATTCCCGCCGCCCAATGAATCGGCGACACGGAACGGTGCATACAGTTGCCGCATGGTGACGGAAAGTTCAGGCGCAGCTCCGCCAATCTCGCGGCGGTAGCTGGTGCGGAACGATGTGGACGGGACTCGCGACTGCGCCCCATAGCCGACGTTCCCGCTTACCTGAACCTGATTGGCTCCGAACACCGAGGTCGCGAGGGCGAAGGCGGTGCCCAGGTCTCCGTCGCTTCCCGTAAAGTCGCCGCCATCGCCCGCCGAGACGCGCACCAGTCCGCGGGTGTCGGAAAATACTGAGGTGTTCTGGTTCCTTGCCCCAGGAGCGTCAATCCGCCATCCAGGTCCAAAGCGAAGCACGGGACGGGTGGCGGTCGAAGTGCGAAGCACCCATTTCCAGTCGTCCGTCATTATGGCCCTGTGGTCGGGCCCGGGATAAACCAGTTCGATGGAACTCAGCAAACCTGCAAGGCTGACGTTGAGCAAGCTTCTTCCGCCAGGCTGAACCAGAATATTTTCCCGAACCACGGGTAGGAAGCTCGAGAGCGTTACGCGGACCGCGTAGAAACCAGGGGCAAGGCCGGCGAAGGCGAATGCGCCTTTCTCGTCCGTGAGGACGCGGCCGAAGATTCGTTCCTGCGGGTTCAAAAGGAATACGGCGGCGCCCATCTGGGGAGTGCCCGAGCCATCCGTTACGAGACCCGAAATTGCGCCCGCCAGCCGCGCGGGAGCGGCCGCGAAGCCGATGGATCCGAATAATGACAGCGCCGCAACTCCGGATGCCGCCAGTAAGACCGGTCTGAGCCTGTTCCCACTCATGTCAACCTTCGTATCGGTCCCTACGTGATTGTAAACGATGCGGACGGCGTGAGCACCTGATTCCGCGTCTTATCGGTAATCTTAAGCCGTAGCGTATAGCTCCCCGGCGCGAGATCCCGAAGTGGAAGCAGCTTTTCGATCGTTACCTGCTGCGCGGACGCGCCGAGAATCCCGGCGACTTCCTCGCTGAATTCGAAGATCTTTTCGTTGCTGCCGTTCTTCACGACCTCGTACTCGATCAGTCCGTTCGGCTTCTGTGTCTTCTCGTCCGGCGCGAAATTGAATGCCTTGAAATAGATTCCCATCTTCTCGTCGCGGCGGAAAGTGTCGCTCAGCCGCGGCCTGACCTTCGAGCTCCCGATCACGAACTGGCCGGTACCGATTGATCGCGTGGGAACTTTCTCGATGAGGTCCGCCAGGATTACCGTGCTCGTTCCCAATTTCTCGTCGTCCATGCGCGGCACGTTCAGCGCGACTTCGTAGTTGTTCATGTTGCCGCCGACAATGTCTTTGATGACCACATTCAACCGGTACATCCCCGGCGGCAGAGGAATCGACTTCTGGTAGATCGAAGACCGCTTGGCGATCGCCTGCAGCATTTCGGGCGGCGCTTCGATGGTCACCGGCTCCTCAAAGAACGTAACCACGCGGCGGGACAAGGAGGTGACGCGGCCATACATATTCACGACGGCCTTCTGAACGCCCTCCTTCGATTGGAACTGCAAGTCCTTGTTCTCAAGCTGAATCGTGATGTAGGTCATGATGGAGGAATTCGTCACCGGGACGTAATCCACCTTCACCTTGACGGGCAGGATGTTGAAGGTGATCTTGGAATTCACCTGCGCTTCGAGATCCTTAAACTTCACGACCGGCGGTTTCTGCAACTTCGCGAACTGCTCCAGACGTTCAAACTGATTCATGCGCATCGGCGTGCCGCCAAAGGCCTCGCCCAAACGCGTGCCGTCGGTACGGCTGAACCGGTCCGTCTTCGAGGACAGGCCCATCTGCTCCATCAACGTGAGTCCGGCGTTCGGGACCATGAGCAGCGCGTCCTTCTCGGAGGGGTCCATGGTCATGCGGTACTCGCCCGTCATGGTTGGATCCACGAACTCGATGATGATGTCCGTCCCGATGCCTTCAATCCAGCGATAGCGCCACTTCTCGAAGGGGAACGTGGAGGTGGTGCCGCCGCCCTCTTCGGGGGGCCGCTCGTAGCTTCCGCCGGAGGGGTGCGATTCGACTTCGTCGGCTGGTCCGAAGGTGATATAGATGCGTCCTCGATCGGCCTTCCACCCTGGAATACCCGAAGCGTAACGCTCATTGGCGTATGCGATGCGCCGGTAGTGCTCTTCCTTAAATTCGTTTTCGGAGGAATCCGGCGAAGGATCGCGCCTTAGCCAGAACTGTTCGATGAACTGCTCACGCTCTTCGTCCGTGGCCAGACGCTTCCAGGCCGTTCGCTCTTCGTCAGTAATGATGTAAGTGACGTCTTCGGTGAGCCACTTCTTGTACGGAGTCTCAAGCTCTTTCCGAAGCTTCTCTTCGCGCTTGCGGCGCTCCTTGTCGCTCAGCGGCTTGGCGACGGTTTCCCGGCCAGTGGGGGCGGCTACTTTTTTTGCAGCGGCGAATAGCGTGTTGCCAGAAAACGGCAGGCTCAGGGAAAGACCGAGAATCCAAAGGCGGCTTGCGTTCATAAGGTACCACCGCATCCTTCGAGCAAAATTCACTCACCTAATTGTAGGCCCGTCTCCGGGTGGCGTCAAGGCGTTGGACGGGGCAGGCCTGGCATTCGTTGCGCCATCTTGCGCGCTCTTCAAGCCCCGCATGCCGCCAGCCTTGGACATCACCATGGGTCGGCGCCTGGTGTAGCCCGCTCAGCTCGTCGGCTTTTTTGAGCAGATCGGCGACCCTCGCGGGAGTTTTCAGACGCAGCTGGAGAATTGGGAATTCCCGGTTCTGACCGGAAGCCCGCCGCCGACCCCGACCGCTTTCGAGGCCCCCACCGCAAATGTGGGCACGGTGGGCGCGCATTTTTCCGGGGCGGTCTGGGCACCCCGGGATCGGTCGATTGCCCGGTTCGGGAGACGAAGGTTAGCGGCGGATAAACGGGCCGCATCCCACGGTGCAGGCAAAACAGGCTGGGCCGGTTTCCGCCGTCGCACGAACTTCATTTTAACGTCTTCGACCCCGCGGACTGAATGCTGCCGGAACTGCAGTGGCTGCTTCGGCATCCGCCTGCGGCACCGCAGGTGAACGCACGCCTGGATTGGCAGAGGCAACGGGCGGCTTGCGCGAAGAACGAATCCAGAAGATCAGGCGGACACTTGGCGCACCGAGAAGCATAAGATGCTTTTAATGAGAGGCTTGAGAGGGGGGTGACCCAGAGAATTAATTCTTGTTTTTCGTAGTGACGTTGACCGGAGTTTTCGAACGCTCCCGAGAAGCTGAACGCGCGGGCCAAGCGCGGCACGGAGCGCGAGAAATTTGAAAGCTGTCAGAGACGCATTTTAAGTGCAATATTATCAATGACTTGGGTCTGGGTGACGCAGAGAGCGCATTCTGAGTGTTTCGCGGAAGACGTTTCAGTTGGGGCAAATTCTTCTACGCCCTTATTCGGATCGTACACGCCTCGGGGCCTCAAAGTCGGGTGAGTCTGACGTTAAGGTGTTTGAAATCAACGCTCAAGAATAGTTGGAAAGCTGTCAACGGCCTCCGGCAGCGTTTCGATCAACGGCGGGAAGGATAGAACGAAGGTCGCGAACGCCGACGCGCTAATCGAAAGGAGCGGTAGCGTTGCCCGGACACGCGCCGCCGGGTTGTCATACGCGCGGCTAACCTTAGAAACGGAACTCAAACGACAAGTAGCAATCGCGGAGTACTTGGACAGTGATACGGCGCACGGGAAGGCATTTTAGAGTGGGGATCATATCAGGAGCGGGGGACGGGAGGGGGGCAAATATCAAGGCGCAAGGTGCCGCCGCGATTTTTTAAGTCCGTCCGCGTGGTTGCCTCATAGTAGCCCTGACGGCCCCTGAACACCCTTACTCTCGCGCTAGACGAGCGCGCGCGCAATCGGCTATGCTCCCTGTCAGGTCTTGCCACAACAGCTCAGAATTCGAATAAAGATACAACATAAGGAGTCGCGTATGAATCGCCCCCTTCGGTTCCAGGTATTCGTGCTTGCCGCGATGCTCTCCGTTTCAGCCGCTCAAGCTTAAACTACGTTCGGATCTATCACCGGCACGGTCACCGATCCGAGTGGCGCCGTAGTTCCAGCGGCAAAAGTAACCGTCACCAGCGAAGGAACGCAAACATCGCGCGAAGTGATTACGGGATCTACGGGGATTTTCGCCGTACCGAACCTCAGCGTTGGCAGCTACCGGATGGTGGTCGCCGCGGCGGGATTTGCGCCGTACGACAGAGGCGGAATTACACTGAGCGCCAATCAGGTGCTTAACGCCGACGTGAAACTGGCGCTGATGCAGGCGGGGTCGACGGTACAGGTGACCGACACGGGCGCGGCTATCTCGACCGAGACCACCAACATTTCCAATCTCAGACTTCGCGGGATCTGCTCGAATTGCCGCTCATCTCCCGGCATGGCGGCGATCAGGGTTTCTACGCCTACGTGCTGCAGAATCCGGGCGTCAACAGCATGCCCGGAAACAGTCTCAACAACGTGCAGGGAATTCGGCAGCAGGCGGGCGTGCTGCCAACCATGGATGGCATCGCCGTTATGGCATACCCCATTGGGCCCGGGCCCGTCCAGCCTAGCCTCGAAGGCATCCAGGAAGTGAACGTCCAACTGGCGAACACGCCGGCTGAGTTCGCCACGGCCGCCAATTTCGCGGTGGTGACCAAGTCCGGGACAAACCAACTTCACGGCAGCGGCTTCTGGAGCTATAACGGCAATAAGTTGAACGCGAGGAACTTCTTCAGCCCCGCCGCGCCGTTCCGGGTATACAACAACTTCGGCGGCAGCGTGGGCGGCGCGATCCGGAAAGACAAGACCTTCTTCTTCGGAAACTACGAGGGTTCGCGCGAGGCGTCGACCGTGGTCGTTACCGGGAACACACCGCTCAAGGAGTGGCGCGGCGGCGATTTCAGCGCTCTCTCGGGACGGGTGAACGATCCGCTTACGGGCGCGCAATTTCCCGGGAACAGAATTCCCGCGG
Organism: Bryobacterales bacterium; assembly: GCA_009697455.1. GTDB lineage: Bacteria > Acidobacteriota > Terriglobia > Bryobacterales > Bryobacteraceae > SYKU01. The sequence continues at coordinate 992 of SHUI01000180.1, read as the reverse complement.
ACCGGATCAACCCTGTCTCGCAAAAGGTACAGGACTTCTTTTTCCCCGTGCCCAATTTTGGACCCGCGGGCTTGCAGTCCGGCAACTGGCGCGGGCAGTTCCCCGGCAATACCGGATTCACCCGCTTCGACGATTGGGGAGTGCGCTTCGATCAGAACTTCAAAAACGGCGACCGGATCTTCGTGCGAGTGAACTACCGTCGCTTGCCGCTCATCGCGCGCGAGAACTCACTCCCGCCAGTTGGACAGCGGGATCAGTTGCGCAGTTCGAGGAGCGCGGCCGCATCGTGGACACATTTGTTTTCCGCGGGCGTGCTCAACGAGTTTCGCACGGGCTTCACGCGCCAGCGAAATTACTTCTTCCCGCATCTGGTCGGGTCCGATATCCTGCAGCAGGTCGGCATACAGGGCGTCACCACAACGGGCATCCACAACGTCCCGGCGTTCAACATCACGGGAATCACCTCAACCGATCAACCGAACTCTCAGGCGCTCACGCTCGATACGAATTTCCAGTGGACGGACAATCTGAGCTGGACGCGCGGCCGCCATTCCATGAAGTTCGGCTTCGACGCCATTCGCGATCAACTCGGCGGGTACAACTATCCAAACAGCATGTACGGCTCCTACAATTTCACCGGCTCGTATACGGGGAGCGCTTACGGCGATTTCCTGCTCGGCATTCCGCAGACAACGCAATTGGCCATTCCGAATCCGCCGCGTTATCTTCGCGGCACGTTGTGGAGCATGTACGCGCAGGACCAGTTCAAGGTCAATCAACGGCTCACGCTCAACTACGGCGTGCGATATCAGTTGCTGGGGCCGTACTTTGACCGTTACGGAAGCATCGCGAACTTCGATCCGAAAACCTACGCGTTCGTTCTGCCCGAAGCCGGCGTGAGTCACGTCAATCCCTTCTACCCGAAGAACATCCCGCTCACCTCGGCGGCGAAAGCGGGTTTTCCGGAGCGATCGCTGGTACGATTTCCGAAG
>SHUI01000179.1 GCA_009697455.1 Bryobacterales bacterium | reverse complement strand
ATCGATTTGTAAACTAGTATATATGTGCCTTCGCCACCGGTGGCCGCAATATTCACCCAATCCCTCCCCAACCAGCAGGCCGATCGAACTGAGCACCACCATCACGATCGCGACCATCGCCGTCACGTCGTGAAAATGCTCGATCATCTGTTCGGAAGACGAGATCCAGAAATTGTCCGGTTTCCCGTTCGCCACGCGGCGCTCAAGGCGCAGAACCGCGCGAACCTCATCCTGCGCGGGGACAATGAGCCCGGCCTTTGCAGTGACGATCAGCATGTGCTCCCTCGCGCTCGGGAACATCTTGCGCATGGTGAAGTACGGCAGAAGGATTCGAAGATCCTCAGAGCCGGGCATGGATGCGGCAGGACGCTCCATCACGCCAATGATCTCCATTTGATGGCCATTCACCTCGATGAGCTTGCCGATAGGGTCAAGCTGAGGGAACCAGGCCTTCTGAATGTCCTCGCCGATCACAGCGACCGGCAGCCGGTGACTGTTATCGACGTCTCCGATGAACCGGCCCGCCTTCATCACGGTACCCGCCGCGGCGTAGGTCTCCTCAACGCCACCCACCTGGATGCGAAAAAGGTCGTTGCCTTTGTAGCGCGCCCTGTTGATGCCCGACCAGTCCGGCCAGAGAAAGGGACTCACGTAGGCGACCGATGGGCACAGCTCGGCGATGGCCCGGGCGTTGCCGATGGTGAGCGGCTTGCGCCGGCGTTCCTCGGGCGTCATATTGTTCGCGAAGTCTCCGTTGAACTTCAGCACAACGAGCGTGTTCGGCCCGAAATTCCGCACGAAGCTCGTGATGGCGTCGTCGAGGCCCGTGATGATCGAACCCACGCCGATCACGGTACCGGTTCCGATAATGACTCCGAGCACCGTCAGGAAAGAACGCAGCTTGTGTTCGCGGATTGTCGAGAGCGCGAGGCTGATGCCGGCAACGACGGCTGTCCAGCGCACTACTCGGCCCTCAACGCCACGATGGGATCGAGCTTGGCCGCGCGCTGCGCCGGGTAGATGCCGAAGAAGAGGCCAACGGCGGCCGAAAGCGTGACCCCCACGAATACGGCCGACGCAGGCAGCGCCATCGGCACGGGAGTCGTGGCGCGCACCACGGCGGCGACGCCCCACGCGAGCACCACCCCAAGCAGGCCGCCGGTTCCGGCCATGAGGGAGGACTCCACGAGGAACTGTTGGAGGATATCGGCGCGCCGCGCGCCCACGGATTTGCGAATTCCAATCTCATGCGTCCTCTCAGTTACGACGGCCAGCATGATATTCATGATCACCACGCCGCCCACCACCATGAATACCGACACCACGGCAACCGCCGTCGCGGCGATCGCGGACGTCATCTTTTCCCAGGTCTCGACTACCGAATCCGCGGTGAAGATGCCGAAGTTGTCGTCCTGGTTCGGAGGCACGTGACGGTAAGCTCGCAGCAGCATCCGGATCTCGTCCTGCGCTTGTTTCAGTTGCGAATGGCCGGCGGCGAGTGCGCGGTAGGAGATCCCGCGCCTCGAACCGTAAATCTTAAAGAACGTTTCGATCGGAATGACCACGAAGTTGTCGAGCGACTCCCCAAATACCGATCCCTTTGCTTTCGCGACGCCGACGATCTCAAACCGCCGCCCCTGGATGTCGAGCAGCTTGCCGACCGGATCCACGTTCGGGTAGAGTTTCGTCTTGATGTCGTTCCCGATAAAGGCGACGTACATCCGCCGCTGGTCCTCGACGTCCACGATGAAGCGTCCCCCCGCCGCCTCGAGGCCGGCGATAACCCCCATGTTGGGACTCGCGCCCTGGATCGTGACCCGCTCGATTCGTTCCCCACCGAATTGAACGGGCGCGCCCCGGTAGGACTCCATTCCGATCTCGCGGCTCAGAGCGGCTTTGGCCTTCACGAATTGAAACTCTTCCTGGCTCATCTCCGGATTACGCCGCTGCATTTCGAGCCACTTCTTGGGGTCCCACTGTCCGATCATGACCATGCGCCGGATCTGGAAACTGTCCGCTCCAAGATCGTCCGTAATGTGCTCGGCGATGTAGCGGTTCATGCCTTCGATCACGGACATCACGGCTATCAGGGTCGTAGTGGCGAGGATGATTCCAAGCAGTGTAAGAAAGCTGCGGAGCTTGTTGCCGCGGATCGACCCCGCGGCGACGGAAACGGCTTCGAGAAATGAAGCGTTCGCTCTCACTCCAAGCAAAGACGCGGCGGGTGGGCGATTTGTTCCGTGAAATCCGGCAGGCCAGGAAGCCTGCCCTCGCTGTACAATATGACAAAAACCATGAGACTACTTCTGACCGCCGTGATTTTGCTTGCGCCCGCCGGCGCGCAGCAGGTGAAGCGGCCGCCCATCACGGGCATTGCCCACATGGCCGTGTTCGCCGCCGACGTGGAGAAGTCGCGCGCGTTCTACAAGGATTTTCTCGGATACGGCGAGCCGTTCGATCTGAAGAACCCGAACGGCAGCCTCTCGCTCACGTTCATCAAGATCAACGAACGGCAGTACGTCGAGATTTTCCCGATGGAAGCCGGCACGGACCGGCTGAATCACATCTCGATCGAAACGCCCGACGCCGAGGCTCTGCGCGCGTATCTGGCGTCGAAGGGTGTGACGGTGCCGCCGAAGGCCAACAAGAACCGGATCGGCAACATAAGCTTCAACGTAAAAGACCCCGACGGGCACACCGTGGAGATTACGCAGTACACGCCGGACGGCCGGTCGGCGCGCGAGAAAGGCAAGTTCATAGGGCCGAGTCGCATTTCGGACCGCATGGCGCATTTCGGCATTCTTGTGGGCGCGCTCGAACCGGCGATGAAGTTCTATGGAAGCATTCTCGGATTTCAGGAGATATGGCGCGGCGGCCGCGATCCGAAGGTCCTCAGTTGGGTCAACATGAAGGTCCCGGAAGGCGACGACTACATCGAATTCATGCTCTACACGGATCTGCCGGCGCCCACGAATCGAGGCACGCAGCATCACATCTGTTTATTCGTGCCCGACATGGACAAAGCCGTGGCAGCTTTGGAGGCGCGTCCGGAGCGCAAGGGATATGAGCGGCCGATGGAAATTCGAACGGGAGTCAACCGCAAACGGCAGATGAATCTGTACGACCCGGATGGCACGCGCGTGGAGTTGATGGAGCCGAATACGATCGATGGAAAGCCGACGCCTTCCTCGACGGCGCCGCCACCGCGATAGGCGGCTAAGCATGCTCGTCCATCCAGTCTCCGGTCGATTTGCAAAAATTCCCGGGGCCGCTCGATTCAGACCAGGTGAAAGTCCTTAAGCCCGCAAATCTCCCGTGTTCGTTTAGGGGTCCATCCAAGCTTGGGGAGCATCGTGGAGATTTCCTCCATCAGGAAGACCATTGAAGACTGGCGACATGGTCGGTCCGCGTTTCCCGGCGCGCAACTAATAAAGGCGCGTCCCGCCGTCGTGCTCTCAACCGAAGCCCACCATCGAAACCGGCCTGACGTGATAGTGGGCTTGATCACCTCCCAGTCACCGAACCCATTAGGTCCGACCGATTGCGCCTTGCTTGACTGGAAGCAAGCTGAGTTGCGCAGCGCGTCGCACTTCAGGTTGTTTCTTGTTACTCTTCAGCAGCGCGAGGTTCGCCCAATCGAGCACCTCTCCGATTCGGATTGGACGTCTGTGCGGAGCTGTTTCGATGCGGGCTTAGGAAGCAAGTAGATTTGTTCAGGGTCACGGTGCGGCGTCCCTGAGATCACTCCCGCCCTGTCGCGCAGCGTAGAGGCAACGATGGGGATTTGTTCGAAGGAGCGGAACGGTTCGTACGTCGGCCGAAGATACCCCGCGGACTGGGGCCACCGGGGAAGCCACCTCGCACCGAACTAGCAGAAAGGCGATGGTCTGCCCCAATTGCCAGGCTACCGGCCGGCGGCGGTTCCGCATGCCGCCTCATCCAGGATGTTCAATTCCTTCAACTTTGCGGGGTACGAATGCCGGCATCCAGACGCCGGCCAGAAGACTTCGACATCAGTTACGGAAGTTGCGTCCCCAAGGCCAAGGTGCATCAGGTATGGGCCGCTGCCGAAGGCGGTCTTCTGATCCATGTGCGCGTAGCGCACTACCGGTTCACCCTTCGCATTCCGCGCCGCCACCTTCACCGACGCGCCGACGCCGAAAGAATTGCTCTTCCTTCCCCGCAGCCGGATTTTGACCCAGGTGTTCGTGACGTTGCTTCGGTTCACGAAAAACTGGTTCGGCCAGCGGTCCGCGGGCCACATGCCGCCGAGGCTCGAATACATATCCTGCAAGCCGTCGCCGTCGAAATCGAAGAAGACAATACCGTGCCCCTTTTGCACAGAAGCGAAACTGTTCGTCATGGACACGTGGTCCGCGCGCATGGCGCAACCGGAGGTTTCCGGAACGCCCAAATACATCAGCTTCGGAAAGATGAACCACCCTTCCGGGCTTCCGGTTCCCAGGTAAAAATCGTAACAGCCATCGTTGTTCACATCGCCAAAGGAAGCGCCCATGGTCCCGCCTGGCGTGTCGAAAAAGCCCACCTGCTCCACCAACCGGCCATCGGGCTGTTGGATCATAACGGCGCTCTTGCCGGAACGGTAGTCCTTCTCGCTCTCGCCGAACATGGCCATCTCGACGCTGCTGCGCGCGTCGGAAAAGCCGCCTTGGAACAGGTCCAGCCGCCCGTCCTGATTCACGTCGAGAAACGCCGTGGAGAATCCGCCGTCGCGGCGCGTGATGACATCCGAGACTTCGAAACGCTTTCCGCCCTTGTTCTTCAGCAGAAAGCTGTCGTTGACGATCGGGCTCGACAGGAACAGATCGGGATAACCGTCGCCATCCAAGTCGCCAAAGGCCGAGCCCGTGAAATAGCGGTCGTAAACCACGTCCGCCAGGCCGTACTCCGCAGTCACGTCGGTGAAATGACCGTTATCGTTGATATAGAGCGCGGATCGCATCCGGGGCCGTGCCAGCAGGCCGTTCGCGAAGGGAATATCCATGCCCATCTGAGGCACGAAGAGGTCGAGGTCGCCGTCGTTATCGACGTCCGCCCAGGACGGCGCCCATCCGGAACTGATGGCGTTCACCGGGCGCTTGTCCATCAGACCGGAGGCTTTCGTGACATCCGTAAACGTGCCGTTTCCGTTGTTGCGGTAGAGCTCGAAGCCGTCGTGGAACATGTGGGTGACCAGAATGTCGGCCCACCCGTCGTTGTCGATATCGGTCACTGAAATGAAGAACGGCTGGCGGCGGTCGGCGAGGCCGGCGCGTTCGGTCCAATCTTCGTAGGTCTTTCCGCCCTGGTTGTGGTAGTAGCGGAGCTCCTCAAAGCTGCCGCCGGTGATGATGTCGAGATATCCGTCGTGATCGTAGTCCTCGACGGCAACGCCGCGGCCGGCGTTGTGCGTGTTGACGCCAAATTCGGCAGCGCGCTCCTCGAACTTGATGTGCTCGAACCGGCTTTCGGTCTTGCGCCTGCCCTCTCCGTAGAACTTGTCGATGAACGCCTGCGTGACGCGATATTCGGGCGGTACTCCGGCGGGAAAATCGTCCGTCGTCATGCAGGAGTAATTGAGCAGCCAGTGATAAAGGCGGTTCTTGCGGTCGTAGTTCTCGATGAGCTTCAGGAACGTCTTGGCCGCCGCGCGGCTATATTCCTTGTTCTGGTGAAACTTGCGAATGGGAAGAGCGCAGTACTGCGCGTGCTCGGCGGAATTGTGTTGCGCGTGCAGGACGGGCGACAGGCAGTTCTCCGATTCGCCGCGCCGCAGTTGCGACATCCCGAGCCAGAAGAGCCGCTTCTCGTTTTCCCCGTGCCCGGCGATCTCTTTCTCAATGCCGGCAATGGCTCCGGCGAAGTTCGCCTTGTGATAGAGAAGCAGCGCCTGAGTAAACGGGGATTCCGCGGGCGAGGCGTCGAAGGTGTAGAAATGAGCGGCGTCCGGCTCCATTCTCCCCACGAATTCCACCCAATACCGCAGCATGAAAATGACGTTAAAGCGCTCGTTCAGCGAGGTATGAAGTCCGTAATTCATGCCGGCGCGCATGAAGCCGCGATAGCGGTAGGAGAATCCCGCAAAGGCGGCGATGAAAATAAGGAAGAACGCGAGGATGATTTTTCGGGATGTTGTGAAGCGCATGGGCCAATTGTCAGATTAACGTGAAACCGGCGGTGTTGCACTCAATCGCGCCATCTGAAAAAACGGCTCGATGGGGCGCTTTTCAAGTACGATTTGCGCGGCCAGTTCACCGAGGCCCGCGCCGAGCTTGTAGCCGTGTCCGGAGCCGCCGCCGAGGAGCCAAACGTTTTTCGCGGAGGGATGCCGGTCGAGAATAATGTGGCCGTCGGGACTGTTCTCGTACTGGCAGACGCGCGACTCGACTAGCGGCGCGCCTTTCATCGCCGGAAAGCGGAAGGCGAGATATTCGCGCGCCGAGCGGATCCCTTCAGGCGATGCCGTCCGGTCGCCCGAAGTTGGGTCGAACGCCGCGCCGTGGCGATCGTCGGCGACCTTGAACCCACGCCACTCATTCCCCGGAATTCCGTAGAACCCGCGATCGGAGCTGTCGATCCAGGCGGGCATCCGCTGATCGAGAAAGGTTGGGTCGCCCGCCGCCGTGCCGAAGAAAAACACCTCCTGGCGGCTTGGCTTGACCCGGTTTCCGATTACGTCCGAAAAGACCTTGCCGAGCCAGGGTCCGCAGGCGAAAACAAACTGATCGGCGGCGAGCGTGGAACCGTCCGACAGTTTCACGGAACGCATCGCTCCACCGGAAACCGCTCCCGGTTCGACCGCGAGTTGACGATACTCTCCGTTCTCGCGCTGGAAGCCCTCGACCACGGCCGCGCAACCGCGCCGCGCCAACAGATAGCCGGTGTCGCGCTCGTGCAGCACCCACGCCACGCCTTCAAAATTGACTTTCGGAAACTGACGCGCGGCATGAGCCGGGGTGAGTTCCTCGAACGCGATGCCGGCCTCGCGCAGCAGCGGTGGAACCACTTTCTGAAACGGGCTGCCCGCCACACCGAAACGCATCACGCCGCTTTGGTGGAAGATCCGGCGGTCCCAACGCGTCTGATTTTCTTTCCAAAGCGCGAGCGAGCGGGCCGTCAATTGCACGTAGATGCGGTCGAGATAGCTGCCGCGGATGATGCGGGTTTCACCGCCGGAACTGGCGCGGGAATTGCCGGGGCCCCAAGCGTCGAGAAGCGTGACTCGCGCGCCGGCGCGCAGCAAATGAAGGGCTGTCCAGCCGCCGAACGCGCCCGCGCCGACTACGGCAATGTGCTTCCGCTCATTCTGCATGTTCTGAGCGTAGCCGATATCCGCGCGCGTGGGCAAGCAAAAGCGATACACTGTGCTAGTTACCGCCATGTTGAGCATCGTCATCCCGATTCACAATGAGGAACCCTCCCTGCTTCCGCTTTACGACCGGCTAACGTCGGTTCTCGAAGGTCTTCGCACGCCCTACGAGATCCTGTTCGTTGACGACTGCTCGACTGACCGCAGTTTTGAGCTGCTCGCGAACCTTGTCGAGACCGATGGACACCTCAAGGTGATCCGGTTACGCCGCAACTTCGGCCAGACGGCCGCGCTTTCCGCCGGATTCCATGAAGCCGAGGGCGACGTCATCGTGGCGATGGACGGCGATTTGCAGCACGCGCCCGAAGATATTCCGCTACTGCTCGCCAAGATCCGCGAAGGGTACGATATCGCAAGCGGCTGGCGGAAGAATCGCGTCGATAACGCGATGACCAGGAAGCTGCCTTCGCGGATTGCGAACTGGCTGATGGCGAAGGCTTCAGGAATTAACCTCCACGATTTCGGAACTACGTTCAAGGCGTACCGCGCCGAAGTTCTGAAAGACGTGCATCTGTATGGCGAACTGCACCGCTTTATTCCCGCGCTGGCGAGCATCTACGGTGCGCGCGTGGCTGAGGTGCCGATCCGGAACATTGCGCGTCCGTCGGGCGAATCGCACTACACCCTGGGCCGAACGTTCCGCGTGATGTTCGACATCCTTACGATCAAGTTTTTGTTGAAGTACTTCACCAGGCCGATGCATTTTTTCGGCGCGCTCGGTCTGGCCGGAACCGGAGTCGGCGGAGTGATTCTGGGCTATCTCGCGATCTACAAGCTGACGGGCCACGAAATCGCGATCGAGCACGGGCCGCTGATGATCGCCGGCTGTCTGCTACTGTTGGCCGGCCTGATGATGTTCAGCACAGGGTTGCTAGGGGAAGTGATGATCCGGACCTATTTTGAAAGCCAGGACAGACGAATCTACGCGGTGCGCGAAATCCGCAGCCGGCGGAAACGCAACGTGCCTGACGAGGCCCGGTAGAGGACTGTCATGAGATCGGGGAGGATTTAGAGAGTGAGCGCGAATTTGACGAATCGGCAAGTGGGTGACATCGCGGTAATTGACGTAGCTGGCCGCATTACCATTAGCGAAGGCGCGACCGCATTGCGGGACGCGCTGCGTGACTTGGGCGCCAAGGGACAGAAGAAGATTCTTTTGAACTTGGGCGAGGTATCTTATCTCGACAGCTCTGGAATCGGCGAGCTTGTTTCGGGCCTCGCGACCATAACGAACCAGGGTGGACAGCTTAAGCTGCTCAACGTGACCAAGCGCGTGAAGGACCTCCTTGTCATCACGAGACTTTGGCCGGTTTTCGAAGCCCATGACGACGAATCGACGGCAATCTGCAGCTACAAGTGATTTGACCGCTCCAGATCTGCACCTCAGCCCCTGATTCCCGCCGTTGGCCGCATCTTCAGCAGGCGTACTGATCAGAGCGGCAAGTTGTATCTTCGGCGAAGGAAGGGGACAATGCCGACGCTCCACGGAGCCTTCAGTTTGCCCGCCGATTTTAGGTACTAGTACCAAGGGCCTTGTGCTTCGCCTTAGTTCCTGTTAACCTCTGCCTGAGCGGAGATCCGTTCATATGACGAGAATCGCACAACGAGCGGATTGGTTCGCTCAAATGGCACGCGGAGGCGCCTCCCAAATGCCAAGGAAGTTCACGGCTGTTTTTCTTCTGCTTCTTCTCGCGGTTCCATCGGCTTTTGCCGGCCTGACCGAAAATTTCGACGACGTTTCACTGCTCCCCGGAGGAGGCTGGGCCCTTATCAACAGGAGTTCTCCAGCAGGTACGACGGGGTGGTTTCAAGGGGACTCGGGAATTTTCCCCTCGCAGGCGGGAGCGGGGAAGTCCTACATCGCTGCGAATTTCAACAATGCTGCATTCGGCGGCAACATCAGCAATTGGCTGCTGACACCGGAAGTGACCCTGACGAATGGCGACTCGATTTCGTTTTACACCAGGACCGAGAAACCAGCTTTCCTGGCGGACCGTCTTGAGCTTCGCTACAGCACGGCCGGAGCCAGCACCAATGTCGGCCTCACCGCTGCGTCGATCGGGGACTTTGGCAACCTGCTTCTCACCGTCAACCCGTCGCTCAGCCCGTCCGGGTATCCGGACGACTGGACGCTATTCTCCGCCACCCTCAGCGGGCTGGGCGGACCCGCCACCGGGCGGTACGCGTTCCGCTACTTAGTGCCGGATACGTCGGTGAACGCCGATTTCATTGGCATCGATACGCTTTCAGTTGGCCCGTCGGGAGTCCCAGAGCCGGCCAGTGCCGGTTTGCTGGTGTTGGGCATTGGCGCGCTGGCGCTGGCTCGCTCGCGCAGTCGCTCGAAACAGATCAGTCCGAATCGGGAGGTTTTATGATTTTACGGAAAGTATTCGTAACCACCATGGCCGCGGCTGTGGGTCTCGCGATTGCCGTCGCCGCGGATCAAAAAAAGGCTCCGGCTGAGAAGCCAGCCGCCCAACCCGCGCAGAAACAGGCTACCGTCAAGCCGGCGGTTCAACCGCAGGCGGCTCAGGGAGGCTTGACCGTCTTTATTGACCCGGCCACAGGCAAGATTCGCGAGCCTGAGCAGGGTGAGATGCGACAGCTCTCACCAAGGACACCGGCAGTTTCCAGGGATGTGGTGACGAGATTCGGCCCGGGGAGGGCTGTGGGCGTGGCTACCGGACCTGAGCACAGGTCGTATTCAGTTGCCAGAATCGGTCCCGACGGCAAGCTTCGGG
>SHUI01000178.1 GCA_009697455.1 Bryobacterales bacterium | reverse complement strand
GTCAGGTGACGCTCGCGGAGAATCACCGGCTCGTGCGCGACGTAGCCCAGCTTCCCGATGGCGACTTTGAGCTTGAAAGCGTGGACTGGGTTGGGATCAATGCCGATCCTCCGGATTTGGAGCGCTTGAGCGGGTTGAAGGGGCTCAAGCAACTGCATCTTCCGGGTCCTCTCTGGAGCCGCAACGCCGACGGCGGCAAGGACCTCAGCCGCGACCTGCGGTTTATCGCTCCCGTCACGACCCTCGAGGAGCTTACCTTTAGTTATCACTTTCTCGACCGAATCCGATTCAAGGACGCCGGAATCAAAGAGATCGCAAATCTGACCGGGCTTCGCGAACTTGTGCTGCGGACAAGTTCGGTAAAAGGTCACGAGCTCGCGGCCTTCAAAGCGATGCGAGCGCTCGACGTGACGCTGTGCCCCTTCGACGACGAAGGAATGCGCAATCTCGAGGGCATGACGCAATTGCGGCGATTGTGGATCGGCGACACGCAGATTACGGACGCCGGCCTCGCAAAGATCGCCGGTTTGACCAGTATCGAAGATCTCGATCTGCATGGCACACAGATCACCGATGCCGGGCTCGCGAATCTCAAGAATCTGACGAAGCTTCGCAAGCTGAACCTGATGGGCTTGGAAATGACCGATGCCGCGCTCGAACACCTGCGCGGCATGCATGAACTGGAACAGCTCAACCTCTATCGCACACGGATCACTAACGCCGGACTCAGCCAGTTGACGCAGCTGCCGCGCCTTACCGAGGCGGACGTGCGATACACCCGCGCGTCGCGCACGGGAGTCGATGCACTTCGGGCGGCCTTGCCCAAGACGCGCGTGCTGTTTGTCGATTCGTCCGCGGCGGGGAAGAGCAAGATTCCCCGGCCGGCAGGAAAGACCGAAACGGATGTCGCGGCCTGGGTGCGAGCGGCAGGCGGTAAAGCAGTGATGGAAAACGCGCATGCCGAGCAGCGGCTAACGGAAATCTCGCTCGCCGCGACCGGCGTTACCGACGCCCAAATGGAGACGCTGGCCGGTCTCTCCGGATTGCGTAAGCTGAACCTCGAAGCTACCGAGGTAGGCGATCTGGGGTTGCGGCATCTGGCGCGTTTGAGCGGTTTGCGTGAGCTGAACCTCAACAGCACGATGGTCTCGGACGGAGGGCTGGCCCACCTCGCCGGCCTCAGGCAACTTGGGTCCCTGCGCCTGGAGGAGACCTACGTCGAAGGGCCGGGCCTTTCCAGTTTGGCGGCATTGCCGGCACTTGAAGCCCTGAGCCTGCTCGGTTCCCCGGTCACAAACACGGGCCTGGAAGCTGTGAGCCGCATCGCGACGCTGACTCGGCTTTCGCTAGCGTACACGGATTTCACGGATGAGGGCGTCACCGGACTTCGGCGCCTCAGCCGCCTGGACGAACTGGATCTGACCGGGTCCGACCTCGGAGACGCGGGTCTTGAGTCGTTGAAAGGGATCGGTTCATTGCGCACGCTCGCCCTTCGCGACGCGCGCATCACGGACAAGGGCCTCGCGGCGCTTGCAAGCCTGCCGCGGCTTGCGAACCTTGACCTTACCCGGACGCGCGTGACCGACGCGGGCGCCGAGGCCCTCGGGAAGCTCACGGCACTCGAAAACTTGAAGCTCGACTATGCGGAGTTAAACGACAAGGCGTTCGAGCGTCTCGCCCCGCTGTCGCGGCTCACCGGACTGAGTCTGGACAGCACGCACCTGACCGATGCCGCCGTAGCGACGCTGATTGGCATGAGGCGTCTAAAGCAGTTGAACCTCTATCACACGCTTGTCACCGAAAAGGGTCTTGCGGAACTGAAAACGGCACTGCCGGACTGCAAGATAATCTGGGACGCGAAATCGCGGTTGCCGAACCGCAGGAGGAGTTAGCGATGAGAGTCCTCAGGGCGCTTGCGGCCTTCACTGTGGCCGCTTTCGCAGCGGATGAAGGCAAGCTCGGCGTCGATTCCGCCGACTATGCGCATACGTGGATTACCGACGCCGACCTCTCGCGCGCCGGCGCGTCGCCGCAACTCCGGAAAATCGATCTTTCCCACACCAAAATCACGGACCTTGGTCTTGAACATCTCAGAAGTCTCCAGAACGTCATTGACCTCAATTGTTTGTTCGCGGAGTACATAACCGAAGACGGCATCGCGCACCTGAGCGGTTGGAAGAATCTGGAGCGGTTGAACCTGCGGGGCACGAAAGTCACGAGCAAGGTGTTCGACCACCTGGCGAAGCTCACCGCGCTGCGGGAACTCGATCTCAGTTCGAGCCAGATCGACGACGAAGGCTTCGAGAATCTGGCCGCGCTCGGAAAGCTTCAGAATCTGGCGATCGGGGGCAACCGCCTGAATGGATCGGCGCTTCCGTTTCTGAAGCTGCTGCCGAATCTGAAGAAGCTCGACGTGAGCGGAATCCAGCGCGTGGATTCGGGATTATGGGGGCTCGCGCTGACTGACGGGAATCTCGAACACTTGGGAGGCTTGACGCAATTGACGGAACTCGACCTGAGCGGCGCGAATCTCGCGGATCGCGGCGTGGACCGTCCTGGCCATCCGGAGGCGGAGCGTTCGGAGTTGAAGGATCTCTCGAAGCTACGCGGTCTGGTGAATCTGAAGAAGCTCGACCTGAGCCGCACTCCCGTGACGGCGCAGACGCTTGAAACGATAGCGGCGCTCCCGAATCTTCAGGAGCTGCGGCTGGGGTATGCGCCAAACATCGGCGATTCGGCGATTCCGGTGATCATCTCAATGAAGAAGCTCGAGGTCGTGTATCTCCCTGGTACCCGCGTAACCGCCGAGGGAAAAGACCGTCTGCGGGCGGAGAAGCGCTTCGCGGTGAGATGAAGGGTTCTTGGGCGTACCAGTAACTGAGAACGTCGAAACGCCGCCACCATCGGGCGGCCATCTCATGAAGCACTGGAAGCAGTTGGGAGACCCGCTGAATGTCAATCGGCGGTGTCTATCACTAGACTGGACCGCCGCGCAGCGCATGATCAGGGTAGCAAGACCGGTCCTGTTGGCGAACGCGGAACGGCTGAGAGAGGCTGGACAGCTTGAGTCTGCGCTTGGGAAGCTCGCCGATAAATGGATCAGGATGCTCCTCACGGCGAACGTCCGGAAACTGATTCGTTCAAAGCCGTAACGATCCTTCGCGGAAGCCCGCTCGGCAACTTAAATTTAAGCCGCCCGATTCCGGTGAAATCGGGAAACGCCGTGACGAAACTGAGCTACCGAACCGCCGCAGTTGTGGATGTCGAAATCAACCCGTTCCGTGATGAGATTTGTTGCGCGATAGCGTCGAAAAGCAGATTGATGGATTGGTGGCTGGCGCTATTACCCGTGGGAAATCAACACGAGGCCCGGCACGCCGAGGTAATCGTCATGGTTGTGGGTAATCAGCGGCGCGCCGCTGATCAAGGCCGTTGCCGCAATCCAGGCATCCGCGCAATCGATCCGCCGGCCGCGTGCCTGAGCTGCGATGGTCACCTCTGCCCACTTGGCGCATAGCGCCCGATCGTATGGCAGCACGGCAAAACGCTCCAGTACTCGCGCAGCCGCTGGCAGCGAGTCTCGCCCCAATGAGCTTCGAGCACCCAGCGGTCCAGTTCCGCTAGAGTCATGAACGAGATCACCGGGGTCCGGTCTGCGAGATCCGGAAGATACTGGAAGGCGGTCGGATGGCTCTTAAACAAATAAGAAACCACGTCCGTATCGACGACGACCGTACCGCTCATGCGGCGCGGTCGGACCTGTTATGCCCACGCCACTCGTGGAGGGCGGCCAGGAATTCCTCGATGGGCTCGTCTTCCGGCCAGAAGTCACCCAACAAGACACTGGGGTCGTGGAGGGGTCCCTTTCCCTGTTGGGCAATCAATTCGTCCACCGTGGGGCTGGCGTAGAAGTCGTACCGGGGATCTTTGGATTTGTCCATCTTGGGCCTCCGCACTTCGAGTATAGCCCCTAATTGTACCGGCAAGAACTGACCTTGACTCCAAGAGACCAAGGCGCCAAGGCGCATCCTGCCATGGGCGCAAGATCTCCACCACCGCGCACAAAGCGCCCGCATCCGCATGGCGCGATTTGCAGCTCGCCTGCGATCAGCACTCGTTCCGACGGCTACCCGCCTGCTTCCATCCGCGGTCTCCACCGCGCACCTGAGCGGTTGGAAGAATCTGGAGCGGTTGAACCTGCGGGGCACGAAAGTCACGAGCAAGGTGTTCGACCACCTGACGAAGCTCACCGCGCTGCGGGAACTCGATCTCAGTTCGAGCCAGATCGACGACGAAGGCTTCGAGAATCTGGCTGCGCTCGGGTATGCGCCAAACATCGGCGATTCCGGTAATCATCTCAATGAAGAAGCTCGAGGTCGTGTATCTCGCTGGTACCCGCGTAACCGCCGAGGGAAAAGACCGTCTGCGGGCGGAGAAGCGCTTCGCGGTGAGATGAAGGGTTCTCGGGCGTACCAGTGACTGAGCACGTCGAAACGCCGCCACGGTCTGCTGGAACGTTTAAGCGGCACTCCCACAAAGTCGACGATTTACTCGCAGGTCCGGACACTCAACTCACCGTTCATACAAAAGGCGCGTGTCATTTCCAGCTTCTGTCGGGCGACTTTTCAGGAGGTTGACAAAGCCATGCGGGACAGGTTGGGGAGCAGGTTCAAAACTGACGATGAAGCCTCGGGATGCTACCTGTAGGAATTGATCGAGCACCAGCGGTCCAGTTCCGCCAGGGCAAGCGATCGCAGTTTGTCGCCCGCTTTTCTCGCGACATGGAGGATCGAAAAACCCTCACATTGTGAACTCTGCACTGGCCTGCGAAATTGGCAGGATCGAAAACTCAGGTGGCGTAACCGGGCGCGCTTCGCACGGCAGGGGGGCGGAAGCGCCTGCCCACTAATCCGAGGACTTTCTGCCGTATTGATAGAGCAAGCCGTCGTGATCCGCGTCCCAGGCGTCGATTGGGTTATCCTCCCGGAAATCGGCCGCCAGTTCGGCAGCGTCGCGCTTCGGTCGTTTGCCGGCCGATTTCTTCGCGCTCTCCAGTACCTCCTTTATTCTGCTGGCAACGATCCGCTCCTGCCCTGGCGCCATCATCCAGGGCACTAGCGTGATCCCCATGGGAGTCCTTAGCGGCACGACGGCCGGATTCCCGTCCTGCAGCGCCTTGAAGCAATCCTCGCGCGAAAAATTCCAGGCCTTTTCGTCCCACTTCAACCACATTCTGGGCACGTGATTGGTGACCCAGCCCGGAATGTCGCCGGTCTCGACGCCAGGAATCTTTCCGATAACGCTCTTCATGTAGTCGATCTGGGCCTTCCAGGAATTCCATTCAGCCCGATGGTCCACCTTGACGTACCGCTCGATGGCCGCGAGCATTCCAATGTAAGTTTCCTTGGAAATTTTCAGATCGCGGCCGATGCCGCTGTAGGGGCTCTGGAACGTTTCAGCGAATTCGATGAGGTCCTTACGCCCGAGCAACAGGCCGGCGTTCTGGGGTCCGCGCAGACCCTTGCCTCCGCTGAAGGCAACCAGATCCGCGCCCATCTTGGTGTAGCCGGAGAGGTTTTCGAACGGCGGCAGTTCCGCCGCGGCGTCGATGAGCAGCGGAATGCGATGTTTCTTCGCGATCTGGACGCACTCTTCGAGCGAGACGTTGCCTCCGGGCGCATCCAGCTTGTCGCGGTGCGCGCCAAAATGTTTCTCAGCCACCAGATAGTAGAGCATTGCCGTCTTGCCGTTGATGGCGCGCTCCATTTCGTCCTTGTGCTCGACGTCTATCATGCGTCCGCCGGCCGCCTCGCACTGGCGTATCCAGCCGGTCATATGCAGCTTTTGCGTGACGACTTCGTTCTTCATGCCATCCGTGAAGGGAAGGCGTTTGGCTTTGTCCGGATCGTTGCCTGCGATGCAGGCACAGGTGCCGGTGAAAATGGCTCCCGCCGCGCCCGTAGTTACTAACGCGCCCGGATTTCCGGTGAGCTCGGCTATTTTCGCTCCAACGGCGCGGCTAAGGTCGCGGATCGGGACGTAGTTCTGCGCGGCCGCATCCATGGCCTCGACGACCTCGGCCGGCAGGAGCGACCCGCCTAGATGGGTGTATGTCCCGGCGGCATTGATGATGGGCCGGAGCCCGAGGCGGGTATAGACTTTCGCGGCTTCCTCGGAACTGCGCGCCGCCATGGCTCCAGCGATGCGCTGCGCGCCGGGGAACGCGCCAAGCGCGCCCGCGAGGCCCGCGCCCCGAAAAAGATTACGTCGAGTGGACGATCGAAGTATAGTCATTCAACACCTCCGGGGCGGATCGCCCTCAACGATCATAGACCTTCGAAGCGGCCGCATCAATCGGTGCAGTGGACCACCTCACAGGCAAGCAGCGTTCTGGCTGTTCGTTTGGCGCTCGATCAATCGTTACCGCCGTTCCGCCGGGGCGGGAGCGTGAGCGAACGGTTTTTCAAGCTTGGAACACACTACGATTCGGCGCTGACGAAGCACACACCGCAAAGCAAGTGGGATTTTCGTCCCGCGGCCACCTACGCGCGCGGCTCCGGACGATAGCGCGACGCGTGAAGCAGGTGGGCCGCCACTCGAAGGATCGCTTCCTACCGGAGAGCGCCATTCAACGTGCCGGCGCTTTCACAAATGCGTCCACGTCTCGCGCGGCCTTGGTCTCGACGCCTGGCTTTTGCAAAAAGCCCAGATCGCGGAACCAGTCGATGAAGCGGTATTGCCACGTGCCGAAAGGAATACCTGTGCGATCCGTCAATCCTCCAGTCATCCGGCTGCCGTCGCTCAGGGGGTCGCCCGGATGGCGTCCGTTTCCATAGAGGTGCATCTCGATGTTCGGCACGCTCATGGCCAGCATCGCGCTGTAGTACTCGATGGCCCAGACGGCGTGAACCCGGTCGCCCGAGCCGGCACAGATGAGGAAGGCGGCCGGAACGTTACGCGGAATCTGCGGCGGCGTCCGGTTACGGGCGAACGGCGAGGGTCCGGGATAGATGATGCCGGTGAAGTCCGGCCGCGATGTGATTCCCGCCAGAGGATCGCCGGGACCGCTGTTCTTTTTGTCAAAATCCTCGAACAGAACTGCCGCCGGAGCCGACAGTTCCGCACCCGCCGAAAACCCCATGATGCCGATTTTCGCCGGATCGATGTTCCATTCCTTGGCATAGGCTCGCACCAGACGGAGGGCTTGAAGGGCGTCATTCACCGCGTCGGCCTGCGGGCTGTAGCCATCGCGGCGCAGGCGATTTCGAAGGATGACTGTGTTCACGCCATAGTTGTAGAAAAAAGGTACGAAGTCGGCGCTTTCGCTACCATACGTTGAGCGTGTTGTGCCCGCCGCCCGCCGCCAGGATTACAGCGGCGCCGGTATTGAGGCCGCGATCGACGGTGTGCACCTCGATCGACGGGTTGTGAATGTTAACGATGCTGTTGATGCGTCCCGGCACCGTTTGGCTCATGTTGTATTGTTCGGCCTCGCGGACGCGCTCCGCTTTGAGAAACGGCGAACCCGGGGGATAAAGAGGGACCACTACGCCGCCAGGCAAAATGGGAAGCGGAGAGTAAGGAGCATCGCCTGCTGGCCCGGGCTTCGGCACTCCGAGTGGGGCGGGCAGGGCGGGCAGCGCGGGCCGGGGAGCATCTTGCGAAAGCGCTGTGGCGAGCGTGATGGCCGCCATGATCGGGGTTCTCATCGTGTCGAAAGTGTCCTTTGAAGCCGCCCGCGTCCATTGACCGCTGAGATCGGGAATAGTCTAAGCGTATTGTAAACGGGCGGAGCCCGATCGAGCCAGCGAGCCAGATGACTGCACCCGTTCAGACCAGGCCTATTGGCGGTAAAACGAAGCCCTGAGTGACTTGTCCAGTTAACCGGTTCCGGCCTTACGCGGGCAATTGAGCGCCTGCGGAATCCGATCCCTGGATGGAAGGTGGAAGCGGCCATGGAGTTCGGTGTTGATCTCGCCCTGCTGATTGAGCAACTCAAGCTGAGCCCAGCCGAGCGTGCCCTGCGCATGCGTGTATTAGCGCAAACCGCGGAGTCAGCACGCGGGTCGGCGTGCAAGACCGGCGCATGAACTTGAAGCTGCCATTCAACGTCTTTGCGACGCCGGTGTGGAGTTGGTCGTGATTGGGGGTTGGGCGGCGAACCGCGACATACGTGCGGTGCCGGTGGAAGTCGACGCGTTTGGCCGGCGTGACCGCGCCCTGGATCTCCGAGCGCTCATTCAAGCGAAGAAAGGGCCCGCCGCCCCAAGGACTTGCTGATCTTGCTTGAACTGGAAGGCCTGCTCGAAGCGGGACAGGACGAATAGGCTGAGCGCGTCGTGTCCGCCTCCGGCCATCCGCCGCTGGATTAGGTATAATCTAAGGGTATTGTAACGAACTCCACATTCCCTCAAAGCGAGGACAACCGAATCGATGTCAACCCTCGAAGTGTCGCCGGCGGAGCCGCGTAGCTCCGAATCCGCAAGGCGCATCATAAACGACTTCACTATACAGGTAGCAACCGTCAACGGGTCCGGCAGCCAGACTGCGAACTCCGTTCTCATGCGCTCTATTTTTCAGATGGGCATTCCGGTTTCGGGGAAGAACATGTTCCCATCGAATATCGCGGGCCTGCCCACCTGGTTCACCATCCGCGCCAGCGGGCACGGATACGTCGGACGCAAGAAAGAAGTCGATTTCCTCGTCGCCATGAATCCGGAAACGGCGCGCGAGGATGTCATGACTCTTCCAGCCGGCGCGGCCGTCATTTACGACGAACCGCTCAAGCTGAAGGCGCTGCGCTCCGATCTGCACTTCTATCCCGCGCCCTTCGACAAACTCGTCGCGCCAGTGTGCCCGGAAGCCAAGTTGCGCAAGCTCGTACGGAACATGCTGTACGACGGCATTATCGCGTTCCTGCTTGACATTGATATGGAGGAGATGCGCAAGGCGCTGGTCAAGCAGTTCGGCGCGCGTAAGGCGAAGGCCGCTACCCTGAACTTCGGCGCCTGCCAGGCGGGTTACGATTTCGCCGCCGCGAACCTGCCGAAGACAGATCCGTTTTCCGTGGAGCGCATGAATGAAACCGCGGGAAAAATCATTATCGACGGCAACGCGGCCGCCGCGATGGGCTGCATGTTCGCCGGCGTCACCGTGGTGACCTGGTATCCCATTACTCCATCGTCGTCGCTCGTTGAAACGCTCATCGGCTATCTGAAGCGCCATCGAATCGACAAGGAAACCGGCAAAGCCAGCTACGCCGTCGTGCAGGCCGAAGACGAACTGGCTTCGATCGGCATGGCGATCGGAGCGGGCTGGAGCGGCGCGCGCTCAATGACGTCGACCGCGGGGCCCGGTATTTCGCTGATGTCCGAATTCGTGGGCCTCGGCTACTACGCGGAAATACCCACGGTGCTGTTTGATGTCCAGCGCGTCGGTCCTTCAACCGGTCTGCCCACGCGTACCGCTCAGGGCGATCTGCTCTCGACGGCGCTGCTTTCGCACGGCGACACCAAGCACCCCATGCTGTTCCCCTCTTCGCCCGAGGAGTGCTTCTCCATGGCAGGCGAGGCCTTCGATCTTGCGGAGCGGTTCCAAACACCGGTCTTCGTCATGCTTGATCTCGACCTCGGCATGAACAACTGGATGTCCGATGCATTCGAATATCCCACCAAACCTCTCGACCGCGGCAAGGTGCTTTCGGCCGAAGACCTGGAGCGCCTCGGCGGGTTCGCCCGGTACAAGGACGTGGATGGAGACGGCGTCGGGTATCGCACGCTTCCGAATACCAACCATCCCGAGGCGGCCTACTTCACACGCGGCAGCGGACACAATGAGAAGGCCGGTTACTCAGAACGCGAAGACGATTATGTAAACAACATGGAACGGCTCAATCGCAAGTTTGAGTCGATTCGGGGCGCGAGTTTGAGGCCGGCGGTGGATACTCATCCGGCAGCCAAAATCGGGCTCGTATACGCGGGAACGTCCCGCTATGCCGTCGAGGAGAGTCGCGATCAGATCCGCAAGGAATACGGGGTCGAGACCAGTTCGCTCCGTCTTCGAGCTTTTCCATTTACGCACGAACTTGTCGATTTCATCAAGGGACACGACCGCGTTTACGTGGTCGATCAGAACCGCGATGCCC
>SHUI01000177.1 GCA_009697455.1 Bryobacterales bacterium | reverse complement strand
ACGCAATCTGGTTTCGGCGGCCGCTCAGATATCCTCGCTCTCGCCACATCGAATCGCGCTCGGCCGTCTGACGTCGGCGGGAGGGAGAATCCGCCACTTTCTTCTGATGGCGGGTGCGGGGCTTGACGCGCGCGTCCTCTACCGCCTCGATCAGGGACTCAAGAGGAGAGCGGGCCGCGCAGCCTACTGGCTGGCCGGACTCAGCGTGCTCGGGACCAAACTCGACGAATTTGAAGTCCACACCGATAGCAGCTCTTACAAATGCACCTTTGCCCTGATCAGCCGAGTTGCGAACTATGGCGGCGATTTCACTATTGCGGCCCGCGCCCACCTCCTTCAAGGGCAGTTTGAAGTCGTGCTATTTGAGGGGCAAAACTCCACCGATTATCTGAAGTACCTGGGCGGCGCGCTGGTAAACCGGCTGGCCGGGATGAGCGGTGTCACCATGTTCCGTGCGAGCCGCGTTCATCTCTCTGCCCTTGATGCCCGAGTGCGTGTGCAGGTGGATGGCGAACCCGCCGGCCTGCTCCCCGCTTCCGTCGAAATTCTGCCTGACGCTCTGACGGTGTTGCTGCCTGACGCCTACGCCAATTCTCTGCCGTTGGCGGCGAACTTTTGACGCGTTTCCCCGCACCGGGGAGGGCAAGTCACAGATAACAAGCGTTTAGCATTTTGGTCACTGGCTTGCGACGAGTGGCATGGGTCGTCATGCAATCTCGCGCCGTTCGAAGAATACATTCTGCTCGGCTGATCGTCACCGGCATCGTTTTCGCGCATCTCGGGTCTGCAAGCGTGGCGAAACCGGCGCGACATCCAGCCCCACTGCTCTTTCACGAACAGGGAGGGGCGTTCGTTAGCGCGCGACAGGGTCTCCGTATCGAACTTACACCCGAACAGGCGCTCATCGCGCCCGCCGGCAGCGTGCCTCTTCGGATCAAGCTGGCCGGAGCCGCGCGAGCGGAACTGATGGGGGAAGATCCTCTTCCACTGTTGCGGGGGAACTTCTCCGGCAATCTTTCTGAATTGTGGCGGACCGGCATTCGCGAGTTTCGAAAAATCCGGTATAGAGAAGCGTATCCGGGAATAGACGTCGTCTTTTACGGCAATGGGGACGACATCGAGTACGATTTTGTTCTCGCTCCGGGAGCGGACGTCTCGCTGGTCCGCGTCCAGTTTCCGGACGCCAGACGGCTCTCGATCCGGAAGGAAGGCAGTCTTGAAGTGGGGCTCGGGCGCCAACGCGCGCTGCAGCGCAAACCGGTAGCATGGCAGCTCCGAGGCGGCGTCCGCGCCCCTGTGGATGTCCGCTACCGGCTTGCCGGCAACTCGACGGCCGGATTCGTTCTAGGTGACTACGATCGCTTGCAACCCGTGGTCATCGACCCGGTTCTCGTGTACGGAACCTATGTCGGAGGGGCGAGCCGGGACGAAATTCGCGCGACAGTGCGAGACAAAGCCGGACGTCTCTACCTTGCGGGCGTAACCAGTTCCTGGAACTTCATGGATCCATACCGCAACGCGACCAACAGACTGGGCGCGATGAAGGGCGCTGACGTGTTCGTGCTGGTGATCGATCCGGCGCTGCAGGGGCCGGCCTCGCTCATTTACGCGTTCTTGCTGGGAGGCGAAGACGCGGACGAGCCGAACGCGATTGCGGTCGACGACCGCGGACGCATCTACGTTGCCGGCATTACCGCGTCGAAGACTTTTCCCACCACCGCCAATGCGTACCAGCGAACGTTTGGAGGAGCGCAGGACGCCTTTCTATCCGTCTTCGACCCGGCGCTCAGCGGCTTGGGCGCTCTGAAGTATTCCACGTATCTGGGCGGCGCCGACGTCGATGAGGCGCGTGTTCTGAGCGTTGACGCCAACGGAAATGTCTTCCTTGCGGGGCGTACCATTTCATCCGCCTTCCCCTTGAAGAATGCTGTTCAGGCCACATTCGCCCTCGGCTTGCCGGTTTCCGGCACGGCCAGTAGCAGCAGCGGAAGCGGGGCCGGCAACACTCCCGCACCAGGATCCTACGATGTGTTCGTTTGCAAGCTGAACCCCGAATTAGATGGCCCATTATCTCTCCTCTATTCCACTTTCCTTGGCGGGGCGAATAACGATGAACCGGCGGCGATGCAGGTGGACCGGGCGGGAATGATCTACGTTGCCGGAAAGACCAGTTCCATCAATTTTCCGTTGATAAACGGGTACCGTTCCGTTCTTGGCGGAGTGTACGACGGCTTCCTGGCTGAGATAAACCCCTTCGCATCCGGTGGGTCGTCGCTACTCTACTCAACCGTTACAGGAGGCAACAAGCACGATGAGATAACGCATATGGCGCTCGATCAGGCGGGAGCGGTATACATAGCGGGAAGAACGACATCCACCAACTTCGCCGGTGAGAAAGCCTTTCGCTCCGCCTACGCGGGAGCTGTCGACGTGTTCCTGGCCAAGGTCAGCCCAATCACGCGAGGTGTCGACTCGCTCGAATACTCCACTTATTTCGGAGGCGCGGCCTCGGACGAAATTAAAGCCATGACACTCGACGCCGCGGGAAATGTGTACATCGCCGGAAATTCGTCGTCCTCGAACTTCCCGCTCAAAGACGGATTCCAGCCGGCGCTTTCGGGCGGGCAGGACGCCTTTCTGGCCGTCTTTAATCCCGCCGCTAACGGCACGGCGTCCCTCCTGTACGCATCCTATCTTGGCGGGAGGAACAACGAAGAAGTAACGGCCGTGTCGGTCGATTCCGTCGGAAATATCTACGTCGCCGGATACACGGGTTCCGCCGATTTTCCTTTACAGAAGGCGGTTCAGTCCGGTTTCGGCGGCGGAAACACTGACGGCTTTTTGGCCAAGTTTGGCGCCGTGGCCAACCGTCAGGCAGGCCTGCTTTTTTCGACGTTTCTCGGCGGCAACGCGAACGACGAAGTCTCGGCGTTGTCGGTCGATGAGACTGGTGCGATTACGGTCGTGGGCAACACCTCCTCCGGAAATTTTCCCTCGTTGGGAACCCCTCTCGTGAACGGGTTCGGAGGCGGATCGGCCGACGTCTTTCTGGCCACCATGAGTCTGTGCGAATTTGACGCCCGGCTGGCGAACGACTCGTTTCCCGTCCTCGGAGGCCGCGGCCGCCTCTCGGTGTCCACGACGAACGATTGCCAATGGTCCGTCACACCCGATGCCCCGTGGCTGTCGCTGCCCGAGGTCTCGACGGGCAGGGGAAACGCCGACGTCGTTTTCGCCGTGTCGGCTAATGGCCGCGAGCCGGCCCGCTCCGGACGCCTGTCCGTGGCCGGTAAGAGCCTGACAGTGAAACAGGAGGGTGTCTCGGCGCAGTTCACCGCCACGCCGAACCCCGTCAGAGTCTGCGACGGTACCGGCCGCGGAAGCACGACGCTTACGTGGCAGACGCAAAACGTAACGGAGGTGGCGCTGCGAGTGGGTTCGGCCACTGGAGCGAGCCTCGGAAATTTTGGACCGGCCGGCTCCTACCCGACGGATAAATGGGTCTCGAACGGATTGCTCTTCTATCTGGTCAACGTAAGCCCGGGACTAAGCACTGATGCGGTCCTCGCGGTGCAGCAAGTGGACGTCAACGCGGCTGGCTGCGGAATCGGATTAGGACCCCAGGTCTACCAGAACGGGATCGTGAACTCGGCAAGCCTGCAGCCGGGTCCGATAGCGCCTGGTTCACTTTTCGCAATCTTCGGCGAGAATCTGGGCCAGAAAGCCGAGAGCGCGGCGGTTCTACCCCTTACCACGGTTCTCGCGGGAACCCGCGTGTATGCCGGAGGGCAGGCCGTGCCGCTTACCTACGTCAGCCCAACCCAGATCAACGCGCAGTTGCCTTGGAATCTCCCGATGGGGCAGACCACGCTCGAAGTGGTGGATTGGAAATCCGAACATTCAATTATCAGATTGTTTCAGACGGTCCCCGCGGCACTCGGCCTGTTCACGCGTGGCACCCGCAAGGCGGTCGTCCAGAATGCCGACGGCACCGCGAACGACCCGGCGAATCCCGCGCCTGGCGGCTCGATTCTGACGGCCTACCTCACTGGGCAAGGCGAGCTTTCGATTTCGATACCCGATGGCGCGGCGTCCCCAGTCCAGCCGGGAGCACTGCCCAGGAGAAAAATCACCGCCACCCTCGCAGGCACGGAAATAAGGGTGCTCTACGCCGGGATGGCTCCAGGCCTTGTCGGAATTCTGCAAGTGAACTTCCAGACCCCCTCGCTGCCGCCGGGGACTTATGAACTAAAGTTCTTCGCGGATGACAACGAGAGCAACATCGCCTTCCTTACCGTAAACTGAGCGGGATAGATGGGCTGTCATGCCGCGCTTCGCGGCGCCGGCACTCGATAGCGACAGCCGAACAACGCCTACCGCTTTCGCAGCAAGCCTCGCTCCGTCATCCATTCGGCACAACGTTGCGGCCAGCCGGAAATCGGCAGACGGTTGTCGATCACGCCGTAGCCGTGCCCGCCCTTCGCGTAGATGTGCATCTCGGCGGGAACGCCGGCCTTCTTCAACGCCAGGTAGAAGGCCACGCTGCGCTCGGAAGGAACACGGTCGTCGTCCGCATGGACCAGAAACGCCGGTGGCGTATCCTTCGTTACGTTCATTTCGCTCGACCCGCCTCCCATATAGCCGAGCACAAGAAAGCCGGGCCGTGAGCTTTGGCGTTCCACGGGATCGGAGGCCGATGCGTTCCCCGCGTCGAAACGAGTGCCTGCCAGCGCCGTGATCGCCCCGCCTGCGGAAAAGCCCATCATGCCGACACGCGCCAAATCGAGATTCCATTCCGAGGCGCGGCTGCGTACGATACGAACCGCCCGCTGCGCATCCGCCAGCGCCGTATCGATCGTATAGGAAGCTCCTTCCGTTTTCGGAAGGCGATACTTCAGCACAATGCCCGCCACGCCGAGAGTGTTCAACCACCGCGCCACATCGTGGCCCTCTTTGTCGATTGCCAGGTGGACGAATCCACCGCCGGGACAGATGATGACTGATGCGCCGTTCGCCTCTGATTTCTCCGGCAGGTACACGGTAATGGATGGCTCGTGAACCTTGGCGACCGAGCGGTCGATCACGCCGTCCTTACCCCGCTCCGTCCATACTTCCTTTTCCGCCGAGGCGGGCGGACCTGACCAAAGTTTGATCACAGTTCCGTCTTTCATCGAACTGCCTTCAGCAGTGAGTGCCGCGCTCAGGAAGGCCAGTGAGACGAGCCAGCGCATGGAAGTGCTCCTTCTGTCCAGGGCTTAGAGATCCGTAAGGTGTTCGAGCTTCCCGTTGGCGTCGGCGAAGTGCTCCGTGTGAACGCCCATCGTGTCGAGCATGGCCATGTGCAGGTTCGCCAGCGGCGTGTCCTTTGCGTAACGGACGTGGCGGCCGGTCGT
This sequence comes from Bryobacterales bacterium, assembly GCA_009697455.1. Taxonomy (GTDB): domain Bacteria; phylum Acidobacteriota; class Terriglobia; order Bryobacterales; family Bryobacteraceae; genus SYKU01. The sequence continues at coordinate 4,847 of SHUI01000177.1, read as the reverse complement.
AATCCGGCCTTTAGCCCGGCCTGCGAGCAGCACAGGGAGATCGTCGTGCTGGTGCCGGTTCGGATCGGCAAGACCGCTGCCGTAAACAACCATGGAGTGGTCGAGCAACGATCCGGCGCCGTCCGGCGTGCTCTTCAACTTACGCACGAAATACGCGAACTGTTCCAGGTGATGGCAGTTAATCTTCGCGGCTTTCTCCATCATGACGGGATCGTTCCGGTGATGCGTCAACGGATGATGCGCCTCTGGCACTCCGATCTCGGGATAGGTGCGCGTGGAACCTTCGCGGCCCAGCATGAAGGTGAGCACCCGCGTCGAATCCGTCTGCATCGCGACCACCATCAAGTCGAACATCAGGCGCGCATGTTCGGCGTACATCAGCGGTACGCCCGCGGGCTTCTCTAATTGAGGCGGGGCGTCTTTGGCTTGTGTTTCGGAGTTTTCAATCCGCGTCTCGATCTCGCGCACCGCGTCCAGATACTCGTTAAGCTTGCGGCGGTCGGAACTACCAAGTGAGCCGCGCAACTGCCCTGCGTCTTCGCGCACGTAATCGAGAATGCTCTTCCGGTAGAACCGCTGGCCGGCGGTGACGTCCGCGTCGCCAAAGAGCCGCTCGAAGACCGTGCGGGGATTCACTTCCGGAGGAAGAGGCGCGGTTTCCGAGCGCCAGGCGATGTTGTTCGAGTAGGCGCAACTGTAACCCGAATCACAGTTACCCACCTGCCTCCCGTCTTCGCAGCCAAGCTCGATCGAGGAGAACTTCGTTTGCTTGCCGATCTTGGCGGCCGCAATCTGGTCGACCGAAATTCCGCAGCGGATATCCGCGCCCGCCGTCTTCTTGGGGTGGACGCCCGTAAGATAACTCCCTGCTGCGCGCGCGTGATCGCCCGGTCCGTCGCCAAGGGCGCGCCCGTTGTTCTGGCCGAGGCCGCTAAGCACCAGAAAATCCTGGCGGAAATCCTCGAGGGGCTTCAGGATGCGCCCGATCTCGAAGTTCGAGCCCGTCGCTTCCGGCGTCCAGTAACGCATGTCCATCCCGGTCGGTGCATAGACGAACACCATGCGGCAGGGCGTCTCCCCTGACAGCCGGCCTGGCGCGGCGAACGCCGGGGACATCGCATCCAGGAACGGAAGCGCCACCGATGCGCCCAATCCCCGTAAAAACGTTCTGCGTTGTAACTGTTTCATTTTATGTTCCTCTTCGCATCTGAAACGGCAGGCTGTCGACGACCCCCAGAATCAGCCGGGAAAACCGGTATCCATCCCGCGAGACTTCTCTCGAAATTGAGTCTACCGCAGGACGGTCGTAACGTTCCAGTCCCCGTCCAAGCCCATAAGTCAGCAGTTTCTCCGAGAGGCAGCGCACGAAGGCATCGCTGCCGTCTTTCAGCACCGCCTTCAGTTCGGCTGGTGTTTGAAATGACTTCCCGTCGGGCAATACACCAGCGACGTCAAGCGGGAAGCTTCCTTCCTGCGTTCGCCAGCGGCCAATTGCATCGTAATTTTCAAGCCCGAATCCGAGCGGGTCCATCCGCGAGTGGCAGGAGGCGCACATTGCATTCGACCTGTGTATTTCCAGTTGCTGCCGCAAGGTACCCGTAGTGCCGGCCGCCTTTTCGTCGAGATTCGGAACGTCAGGCGGAGGTGGTGGAGGCGGGGTATTCAGAATGTTCTCGAGAATCCACTTCCCACGAATGACGGGCGAAGTCCGCGTCGGATAAGAAGAGACTGTGAGGACGCTCGCCTGAGTCAGCACACCGCTCCTTTGAGTCCCGTCGAGAGGGACCTTCCTGAACTCCCGGCCTTTGACGCCATCGAAACCGTAGTGCTTGGCAAGGCGCTCATTGACGAACGTGTAGCGGCCGTCGATGAAGTCGAGCACATTGCCGTCTTCCTTTATCAGGTTCCCGAAAAACAACTCGGTTTCCCGCTGCATGGCCATGCGAAGCTCACCGTCGAACTCGGGGAACTTCCCCACATCGGGCTTCAGCGTCTCAAGATTGCGGAATTGAAGCCACTGGGCGGCGAAGTTTTCCGTCAGCGCCCGCGATCGGGGGTCCGCGAGCATTCGCCTCACCTGAGCCTCAAGGGCCCCTGGCGCTCGCAGCCGGTTCCGATCTGCCGCGGCGAGGAGTTCCTCGTCGGGCATGCTGCTCCAAAGGAAGTACGACAGCCGGGAGGCGAGTTCATGTTCGGAAATGCGATGCGGCCCCGCGGTTGCAGCATCGCGCTCTATTCGAAACAGGAAATGCGGCGATACCAGGATGGCCGTGAGCGCTACGCGCACGCCGCGCTCGAGGGAGTCGCCGCGTTGCTGAGCGAGCGCGACAAAGCCGGCAAGCGCGTCGACCTCCTTATCCGAAACTGGCCGCCGGAAGGCTCTCCGCGCCAGTGGGGCCACGATCCGGCGCGCGCATTCGGGCTGATGTTGTCCGAGCGGATGCCCGCAAACCATGATGCGCCTGTGCGGTTCGCCGGGCGACGAAGGCTTCGGGTCGAAGGGGCCGCGGATCTCGATGAACTCGAGCCACGGCATCACTTTCCCATCGTACGCGCCCACGTCGAGGTCGGCTTCGATCTGGTGCGGACCGGCCTTGATAGGAAACCTTCCCTCAAACGACCGCGGCCGCGTCTCCTCGAAGCTTGTCGGCGTATCGAGCAGTACCTCCCCATCGACCAATAGTTTGCCTTTCATCTGGAGGCCGACAGGTACGCGGTTCCCCCAGGCGGCGCGCAGGTCGTAGTCCGCATCCGCCGGAAAATCGTGAAAGATCTCGATGTGCAACCGCTCCATCTGGTTGAGGCGTTCGGCCATGTAACGTTCTACAGTTGGCTTGTTCTCGGGATCCGCCGGCGCCTTTTCCACGACGATCGCCGCACGCGCAATCTTCTCCGCCGCTCTGAGATATTTTTCCATCAGCACGGGCGAAAGCGAGAGTACATCGCCGATATTGTCGAAGCCATAGCCGGAGTCGTCGGCGGGAAAATCGGTGGCAGGCTTGAAATGGATTCCGAGCAGGTCGCGAATCGTTGCATTGTATTCATAGCGATTCAATCGGCGGGCCGTGACGCGCCCGGGATTCGGTCCAGTGGCGCGGTCCATGCGCGCGTATTCGCCTTCAATCCAGGATGTGACGGCGGCGACCTGCGTTACCGTAGGTTTCTTCGCGCCCTTCGGGGGCATCTGACCCGCGCGCAACTTGTCGAGGACCTTTTCCCAGTGGTCCCGGTCTTCGAGGTCGCGGAAGCGCTCCAGGTTCAAACTGCCGGATTGCACCTGTGCGTTATGGCATTTGACGCAATGGGCATTCAGGAACGGTTTCACCGCCGAATCGAACGATTTCGTGGCGGCCACCGAGATCGAAAGTCCGGCGGCGAGCGCAAGGGCGGCGGAGCGGAGAAATGCAGCCATTAGAAAACTCCTTAATTCTATCTGTTTTTTGACCGCGCGGCAGGACTGACAGACTCAGAGTCAGGTGGGCCTCCAAGATCAAGATACGGTCCGTACGATCCTCGAAAGCCGCAAGGGAATGGAAAGTGATTCAAAAGCGCTCGACGGATAGGTTCCATCGTGCCAGTTGCGCCGGGCAAGAATGCAGATAAGCGAGGGGCGGGTTCGACCCTTGCGCCACGGCCGGCTGGGCAATGAACTCAACTCCGAGGCCAGTGCTCATTTCGTCGTGGTAAGAGCCGCGCTCAGGACCTCAGCCTCGGCGTCAGGATAAAGACTCGATACGCAAGCCGTTGCTCGAATTCGGCGAGAACATGCTCTCGCGATGTCTCCCAATCGACCGCTTGGACAGGGCCCTCGGAGATTTCCCGCGAGCGGGGTTCCAACTGGCTCATCCGCGACGCCATGTCGGCGGAAGTTATCGCTTCCAGTGCGACCCGGGCCTTTCGCGTGAGGAGGGTGGATGGCACGAGTCGCCGATGGCCAAGCGGCGCGACAGGCATCCCGGTCCGTCAAGACCGGCCAGAAGTTCTGTCCCGCATGTGCGCCTCGATCGCGTCCGCGGAGATTTCCACTGGCTGGCCGCCGCTCACAATTACATCGGCGAAGGCGCTCGTCGGCAAAACGTAGCGTTCGCACATTGGGCGTACCGTTGCCGCGTACTGCAAATAAACCGACTCCCTCGACCGGCCCCGTTCCTGAATGTCGCGCGCCAGCCGGCGGGCGTAGCAGACGTCATCCGGAAGCTCGACGAACACTGCCGTCCCGAACAGCCGCCGTACAGGTTCATGGTAGAGGGCGAAAATACCTTCGACGATGAGGACCGGCCGCGGCTGAACGGCCTCTGCATCCGATTTCCTGGCATGAGTCGAGAAATCGTACAGCGGCTTGTGAATCGCCTCGCCGCGGCTGAGCGCGGAGACGTCCTGTTCGAGCAAGTCCCAATCGAACATCGCCGGATCGTCGAAGTTCGCTCCCGCCCGCTCAGCCATGCTGAGGTGCGACAGGTCTCGATAGTAGTCGTCCAGGGAAAAGTGTGTGGCACCGAGCCTTCTCACAAGCAGCCGGGCCAGTTCGGTCTTTCCCGAGCCGGACGGTCCGCCGATTCCAACGACGTAAGGCGGAGGCACGCTCACTCCAACTCAATTGTGAGAAACATCAGCCGTCCGTTTCGTTCCACTTGTAGAACCAGCGCGCTGCCGGGCGTCTGCTGATCGAGACTTGAGCGCAGCGTCTCCACGGTCGCGATCGGCGAGCCGTTGAGCATGTAAATCACGTCGCCGGGCTGTAGTCCGCTTCCTGTGTAGGGTGGATTCCCTGATCGCGCCGCAACTACAACACCATACTGCCTCCGCAGCCCGGGAAACATCCCCGCAACTTTTCTGTCGATCTCAAC
>SHUI01000176.1 GCA_009697455.1 Bryobacterales bacterium | reverse complement strand
TGGTGCCGAAAACATAGTTGATGGCGCGGACTGGAACAAGTTTCGTGCGATCAAACCGGTCCGTGCGAACGCGCGCCTTCGCGTAGGAGCCGGGCTTCAGTTCCCCGCTTGGATTGTCAATCAGAGCCTCGACCACGAAAGTTCTTTTGCTCTGCTCGACCGTTGGCGAAATGCGCCAGATCTTGCCGCGAAATTGACGCTCGCCGAAAGCTTCCATGGTCACCTCCGCCATCTGCCCGGTCTTGATCCACGGCGCCATGCGCTCCGGCACTTCTATCCGAAGACGAATAGGGTCGGTCTTTACGAGCGTGAAGACCGGTGTGTTCGGCCGCACGAACTGCCCCACATTCACCGTCCGTTCCTTCACAAAGGCCGTGAACGGAGCGCGAATCGTCGTGTCCCGGACCTTCTTCCTTTGCAGATCGACGACGCCCCGGATGCGATCCACCTCCTGAATCATGTTTCGCGCCGTGTGCAGAGAGGTCTCGTAGGCCGCTTGCATCGACTCAAACCTGGCTTGCGCCTGATCCAGATCCTGCCGTGAAGTCACACCCTGCGCCACCAGCTCCCTCACGCGCTTGAATCGTTGTTCAGCGTCGAACAGGTCCGCCTGTGCGCGGCGGACTCCGGGAGTCTCTTTGATATCCTTGACCTTGTCTTTTACGTTTTTCAGCCCAACCGATTCGAGCGCTTGCTGAAGCTGTGCCTCGTTCTGGTTGAGCACGTACTGTTGCTCTTCTTCCGAGACGCCGACCAGCACCTGACCCGGCGTGACGCGATCGCCCAGGTCGGCCTCCACTTTGATTACCTTGCCCTCAATCTCCGAACTGATGATCACTTCTTCGAACGGGAACAACGTGCCCACCGATTCGACGTCGCGCTGAAGTTCCTTGATGATAACGGATGCGACTTTCACTTTGATGGGACCACCGTCCTGCTTCGACTGAACCGCAGCCTTCCGGTTGCATCCCGAAAGGAGCAACAACGTCCCTAGCAATAAACATATGAATTGCATTCGCATGTAATGATCTAACCTACTACAGCCTATCGCGTTCGGAAACGATGCGCCTCAACTCTCCAGCGCCTTCCGCCCCGCTTCGAGCGTTTTCAGGATCGCCTCGACATCGTACACGCAGCCGCCCCACGTCCCGCCGCTCACGTTCTGCAGCGCGGCCCATAGCCGCGAATCGCCGGGCAACTCCGGGTCCGGAGCCAGATCCGGGCGTAACGCCCTCGCCGCCAGTATCGCGGATCCCCGCTCCGCGCCGAAGACTTCGCCGCCCGCGCCGACGAAGTTCACAGTCCCCTCCAACCTGTTCCGGTCGATCGTTATTTCGATGGTGTCCCCATCGAGCACCTTGCCCACCGGACCGCCGGCCAGCGCTTCCGGCGACACGTGGCCGATGCACGCTCCCGTTGAAACTCCGCTAAAACGCGCATCCGTCAACACTGCAATCTGCTTCCCGAACGTCAGATGCTTCAGCGCCGACGTGATCTGGTAGATCTCTTCCATGCCGGATCCCATGGGACCCCGGCAGATCAGCACCAGTATGTCGCCCGGCTTCAGGCGGTCCTCGCCGGTGCTCTTGATCGCCGCAATCGCCGCGGTCTCGGACGAAAAGACCCGTGCGGGTCCCCGTTTCCGGTAAATGCCGTCTTCTCCTACAACACTTAGGTCGATGGCCGTGCTTTTGATCACTGATCCTTCAGGCGCGAGATTGCCCGTGGGAAACGTAACCGTGGAAGTCAGCCCGCGCGCCTTCGCTTGGGCGGGGTCCATGATCACGTCGTCCGGGTCCACGCCGTCGCGGTCCTTCAGCAGCTTTCGCAGCTTGGCGCGACGCTCTGATTGTTCCCACCACTCAAGCATCGAACCCAGCGTTTCGCCGCTCACCGTCATCGCGCTCAAGTTCAGCAGTCCGGCGCGGCGAAGGTGCAGCATCACCTCCGGAACTCCGCCGGCCATGAAAACCTGGACCGTGGGATGCCCCTTCGGGCCGTTCGGGAGGCAATCGACAAGACGAGGGACCAGGCGGTTGATCCGCGTCCAATCATCCACCGTGGGACGCCGCAGACCCGCCGAATGCGCGATTGCCGGCAGGTGGAGAATCAGATTCGTCGAGCCGCCAAAGGCCGCGTGCACGATCATCGCGTTGTCAAGCGACGCGGTCGTCAGCAGCTTCTTCATGGTGATGCCGCGCGCCTGAAGGGCCAGCGTTGCCCGCGCCGCGCGTCGCGCCATATCCAGCCAGATCGCCTGGCCAGAGGGCCCGAGCGCCGAATGCGTCAGCGACATTCCCAGAGCCTCGCCCACTACTTGCGAAGTGGCCGCCGTCCCCAGGAATTGGCATCCGCCGCCGGGAGAAGCGCAAGCATGGCACAAGCTATCAGCCGCCTGTTCGAGCGTGATCTGCCCATGCGCGAACCGCGCGCCGACCGATTGCACTTGCCCGGCGTCCTCTCCCTCCTCCGGCAGCAGCGTGACGCCGCCCGGCACCAGCACGCAGGGCAGGTCGTGCATCGCCGCGAGGGCGAGCATCATCGCGGGCAGTCCTTTATCGCAGGTCGCGACGCCGATTACGGCTTTCCGCGTAGGCAGTGAGCGGATGAGACGCCTGAAGATCGTCGCGGCGTCGTTGCGGTAGGCGAGGCTGTCGAACATTCCCGTTGTGCCTTGCGTGCGGCCGTCGCAGGGATCGGTGCAGTAAGCGCCGAAGGGCACCGCGCCATGCAGCTTCAACTCACGCGCGGCCGCCTGCATCAGCAGCCCGACCTCCCAGTGTCCCGTGTGGTAGCCAAGCGCGATTGGCGTGCCATCTTCGGCGCGAATTCCACCGTGGGTGCTCAGGATCAAAACGTCGCCCCCCGCCATCGCCGACGGCGTCCATCCCATGCCCGCATTCTGCGCCCAACCGAACAGATCGCCCGATGGGCGCGTCAACAACATCTCAGGTGTGATGGGCAGCGAACCCTGCGGCCCGCGTGCCTTTGAAGGGACGTCGAAGATGGAAGGATCATGGGAATCGAGGATGGATTCAAGTGTTGGCATGTTGGATCTTTGATCGTAACAGACCACCTGGCGTGTGACGGCGAGCCTTCCTTTTCCGGTTATTGGGCCGGAGGAATCCGCCGGCAATGCAGCACATTGTTTGAACTCCCGTCTATAAAAGTGTCTAATCCTCAGCGCCGTCTCCGCAGGCGTCCGGCCATGCGATAGCTGCTGTCGCGTCAAGCCGCACTTACGCGAGCGCCTGTTCGTACACGGCGCAAATCGCTCCCGCCGGGTCCGCGATCACGCCATGCCGCGCGCCGGGGCCGAGGGCCGCGGGCTCCGCCAGGACGCGGCCGCCGAGCTCGACGCATTTCCGCAGGCTTTCCTCCAGATCGGCGACGCGAATGTAGATAAGCCAGACCGGCGGCAGATGCTTGTTGACGCCGCGTGCATGACAAACACCCGCGACGTTCCGGCCTGTCGACGGCTCCCGCATGCAGTAGTCCTGATAACCGCCCATTTCGACATCGACGGGCTGCCAGCCAACCACTTGTTCGTAGAAGTCACGAACCGCGGGCGCGTCGGCCACTGTCAGGTCCGTCCATCCGATTGAACCGGGCGCGGACGATTCCTTGTCTTGTGTGTTCGTGTCGCTCATTCGGATTCGCTCCTTGATTTCGGAATTCAGCATAACAAAAGCGGTGAGCGATTCCGGCACGGTTGGGGCCGGGTTAGAGAAACGGATCGGCGATCACCCTGAAGAGCGCTGCGAATTCCTTCGCCTGCTTCTTCCGGATGGAGCGCTTACCACCGAGGTCCTTCTAGACGCCGGCCGCGAATACCGAACCCTGGCAGATCCCTGGCGGTTCGCCTACCCGGCAGATCTTTGCCTGTACCGCGTGAATGAACAAGCGCGCGGATACGGCCGAAGCTCTTCTCGAACCCGTCCGCGCGGGTTTCGCGGAGCGCGCGGCCCATTCCTCCTGACCCAATCGGTCGCAGCACTTGTTGACGGAGAACAGACCCTTGCTGCCGCCCGCGTCCTGGCCGCTCTTACCACCTCGGCAACGCCGTCCTGTGCGAACGAATAGCGGCACGGCTCGATGATTTGGCGAGCGCGCCTCTAAAGTTCGCCTCGATGAACGCCAGTAAAGGGAGATCGACGGCCTCGGGAACTCGCGCAATAATAATTGAATGAGATCCCTCCTGAGCGTCGCCGCCGAGACCGCCACCCGGTACCTGGAAGGACTGAAGGAGCGCGAAGTCTGGCCTAGCGAACAGGCGCTTGCCGCGCTTGCCGCCTTCGACGAACCGCTCCCGCGGCATCCTTGTTCTCCGGAGACCGTCCTCGAAATGCTGGACCGCATCGGATCGCCGGCCGCGAACGGCACCGCCGGTTCGCGATTCTTCGGCTTCGTGATCGGCGGTACGCTTCCTGCCGCACTGGCCACAAGTTGGCTGTCGAGCGCGTGGGACCAGAACGCGGGTCTCTTCGCGGGCAGTCCGGTTGGAACGGTACTGGAAGAAGTCAGCCTGCGTTGGCTCCTCGACGTTCTCCAACTTCCGTCCGGTTGCGCCGGCTCCTTCGTTTCCGGCGCGACGGTGGCGAACTTCACCGCACTCGCGGCCGCCCGTCACGCCGTTCTTGAGAAAGCGGGTTGGGACGTGGAGGCGCGCGGCTTGATCGGCGCTCCCCCCATCACCATTGTCGTGAGCGAAGAGGTTCACCCTTCGGTGCTCAAAGCGCTCGGCATGTTGGGACTGGGTCGCGAGACCCCGATCCGCGTACCCGTGGATGTACAAGGGCGCATGCGGCCGGACGCGGTTCCGCGGCTGAACGGACCCGCCATTGTCTGCGCGCAGGCCGGTAACGTCAACACCGGGGCTTTCGATCCCGCGCGGGAGATTTGCGCGCGCGCGCACGATGCGGGAGCCTGGGTCCACATCGATGGAGCGTTCGGTCTTTGGGCAGCCGCTTCCCCGAAGTTCGCTCATTTTGCGGATGGCGTTGGCGATGCCGACTCCTGGGCGACAGACGCCCACAAGTGGCTCAACGTTCCGTACGACAGCGGTCTCGCGTTCGTGCGGTCCGAGGCGGATCTGAAGAACGCGCTGACGATCACAGCCGCTTACCTGCCGCAAAGCGGCCATCGCGAGCCCAGCCATTATACGCCGGAGCTCTCGCGCCGGGCGCGTGGCATTGAAGTGTGGGCGGCGCTGCGATCGCTCGGCCGGTCAGGACTGGCCGCGTTGATCGAAGGAAACTGCCGTCAGGCTTCGCGCTTCGCCGAAGGACTACGCGGGGCCGGTTTCGAGATTCTCAACGACGTCGTTCTCAACCAGGTGCTGGTTAGCTTCGGAGACGCGGCAAGTACCCGCCGGACGATTGCTCGTCTTCAGGCGGACGGTACCTGCTGGTGTGGCGAAACGGTATGGCAAGGCCGCGTCGCCATGCGGATCAGCGTGTCGTCGTGGGCCACCACGGACGATGACGTGGAGCGCAGCCTGAACGCCATGCTACGCGCGGCCGGCTAACCGTTGAGCCAGTTCCTCGCGAATTCCCGTTCCCGCCGCACACCCGTTAGCCGATGGTCGCGGCCTTGGTAGCACTACGTCAGCTTTGTGTCGAGTCCCATCAATCGCAAGATCGTCATTTTGGCATCGAGCGAATCAATACGATTCGGGGCCGGGCGGCCGAACTCATCGCTCAATCGCGACCGAACTCAATCAATGAGCAGATCGAGACCGGATTCGCGCGAGAACTTCATTGCCGGTGCGGATGCGTGTCGTGCACCCCCATCTCTCATAACCCCATCCTCCGGAAGGAGGCCCGCCCCACAGTGGGACCCTCCGGCCGGCCACTTCCGCGACGCCCTCGACCGTTCCGCGATCAGAATACTGTCGCAATTAGCTGTCGGCCACGGTTGGGCCGCCAATAAGTCCGCCGGGATCTCACCGGTACATGTGCGTACCAGCCTCGCTAGAACGACAATCTCAGGGCGAACTGCATTTGCCGCGGCGTGCTCACCGTGCCGCGCGACGTTCCGAAATCGGGGCTGCCAAGCGACACGTTCGGATCTCCCAGAGTCGGCGTGTTCGTGAGGTTAAAGATCTCCCATCGGAGTTGTACTCCAATTCGCTCGGTCACCTGGAACGTTTTCAGCAGCCCGGCATCTATATTGAATTGACCGTCCCCGTTCAGAATTCCCCGTCCCGCGTTGCCGTAACGGTACGTTCCGTCCTGGTTGCGCGGAATCACGAAAGCAGCGCCGTTGAACCAGCGGTCCGCCGTGCGCGTTCCGAGGCGCGGATCGGCGATGCGATCCGGCCACCAGCCTCCGACCGCCGTCGCTCCCAGCACCGTGCGCGGATTAGGAATCGTGATCAGGAAATTGTGCCCCGTTTGCATCGCGATCATGCCCGAAAGCTGCCACCCGCCGAGAGCATGGTTGAGCAGGCCGCCGCGATTCATCCAGCGCCGCCCCTTGCCGAACGGCGTCTCCCAAACGGTGGCGGACACGAAGCGGTGACGCACGTCGAAGTTCGAGTTGCCTCTCGCTGAATTGAAGTCCTTGAAGTTCTGCAAGCCTCCGCCGCCCGATCCGAACTGCTCGGCGATGTTGTCGATCGCGTGGCTCCACGTGTAGCCCGCGGTGAACGACACACCCGAGGCGTAGTTCTTCTCCAGTTGCGCGTCCAGGCCGTGGTAGGTGCTGTGACCGTAAGGCGAACGGAAACTGATCGTGTTCCAACGTGGGATCAGCCGCCGGTTGGTTTCCGTGGCAACGGGTCCCGGATCGGAGCCGTTGATGTTGTAGGCGTCCATGATGTAGCTGGTTCCCGATCCCACGTACGCGACTGTCAGCGAGAGCGTCCGCGTCAGTTCCCGCTGCACAGCCAAATTCCACTGCGCCACCTGTGGCTCTGGAAAATTATCCTGCCAAGTGGTCCAGTTGACGTTCGCCGGCGGAGCCGCGGCCGGGCTTCCAAGAAAGTTGGGCGGAACGCCGTTTGCCAAAATCAGCGCCGGCTGCCCGCCCGCCGATTGCGCCGTGATGCTACGGTTGTAAGGAAAATTATTGATGCCGCGGCCGTCTGCGCCGAGCGCACCCTGGCCACCGTAGAACACGCCGAAGCCCGCGCGAATCACCGTCCCTCGCCTCCACTGATACGCCAGCCCAACGCGGGGCGCCCAGTTGTTGGTATCGAGGTTGACCAGACCCCGGCACGAAGACGAACCTCCGCAGTAGCCGGCGCGAGTGATGGTGTTGAAGTTCGGTCCCGCCGCCAACTCGAGCCGGTTCATGTTGTCGTGCTTCTCCCACCAAGGGGTCGACAACTCGTAACGAAGCCCCAGGTTCACCGTCAAGCGCGGAGTGAGTTTCCAGTCGTCAAGCGCATAAAGCATGTAGTTTCGAAAACGCATCTGTCCCAGAAGTTGGGTCGTGAGGCTTACCTGCCCGGCTGAGCCAAGCAGAAAATCGGCCAGACTGATGCCGGTGAACTGGCCGTCGAACGTGAAGTTCCCGTGCGATGTCGCGCCGCCAAAAATATCGGAGCGGTTCCACCGCATGTCGGCGCCGAACTTGAAATTATGGTTTCCGCGGTTCCAGGACACGTTATCGAGATACTGATGCACCTGATGGATCTTGTAATTAGGCATCGATCCGGGCTCACCAAGACCCTGGTAGCTCACCCGCCCGGAGAGCGCGATACTGGGCAGCCCGAAGAGGCGGCCCGCCTGCGGGATGCCCACGATCCCATACTTGGACGTCAGGCTCGCGAAAGTCTCATCGGTGAGTTCGCGCTTGTCCGCGACCTGCCGCAGAAAGCCGTAGCGGAATTCGTTGAGCAAAGCCGGACGAAGGATGCGAGTGTAGGAAAACGCAAGGCTGCGAGCGGGATTTGCGTCCACGGCGCGCTCGTTCGCCTGTCCGCCGCGGGCCGGCTCCGGGAACACCGATTCGCGCCGCCCCTGGTATCGCGCGATGCTGACGCGTCCGAACATCTTGTCCTTCTCCGACAGGCTGTGGTCCACGCGCGTATCCCAGTTGTCGCGATCCAGACGCCAGGGCGGATTGCGAATGAAATTGTTCCGCGTGCCGGAGCCGCTGAAATTCGGCTGCGGCCACAGATCGAGAAGTTTCACCGCCACCGGGTCAAAGCGGCTTCGGGGAATCTGATTGTTCGCGAACGGCTGACGTGTCGCCGGATCGTTGATCGTCGCCAGGCCGCGCGAAAAGATTCCATTGCGTTCATCAGCGTTCGGCACCACGGCTTGATCTGTTTGCGAATAGCGTTCGCGGCGGCCCTCCCAGCTCGCGAAGAAGAATGTCTTGTTTCTGCGAATTGGGCCGCCAAACGTCGCGCCGAACTGGTTCTGCCGCAGCGATTCAGGGTCTGCCTTGCCGTCTCCCGTGCGGTCCACGTAATTGAACATGTCCCGCGCGTCGAAGATGTTGTTGCGCATGTATTCGTACGCGGTCCCGTGGAACTGGTTCGAGCCGGACTTGATGCTGACGATCATCACGGCTCCTGAACTCTTCCCAAACTCGGCCGAGTAGTTACTGGTCTGCACCTTGAACTCGGCTACCGCGTCGAGCGAAGGGACCACCACCTGCATCTTCCGGTCCTGCATGCCCATGATGTTGTTGTTATTGTCGATGCCGTCGATCAGGAAGCTGTTCTGCGTCATCTGCTGCCCGTGGCTGTTGAAGCCGCTCTCGCGGTCGCGGCTCCCTGTGGCGGGCGTCACCCCGGCGGTGAGCCACGCCAATTGCTGAAAGTTCCGCCCGTTGAGGGGCAGGCCTCGAATCTCATGCTGCTCCACCACCTTGGAGAGCGTGGAGGTCTCCGACTGGAGCAGCGGAGATTCGGCCGTGACCGATATGTTTTCGGCAATCTGTCCAATTTCCAGCCTCAAATCCGCGCGCACGCGGTCCTGCGCGTGCACTTCGACATCCTGTTGCAAGGACCGCTTGAAGCCTTCCTTCTCAACCGCCACATTATAACGGCCGATGCGCAGAGGCCCTGCCGTGTAAGCTCCCGCGTGGGTCGTTTCGGCGGCGCGGGACTCGCCGGTCTCGCGATTCGTGACGAGAACCCGCGCGCCCGGGACTGCCGCGCCAGTCGCATCGGTCACCAGACCAGTGATCACGCCCATGTCCTGCTGAGCAACTGCCGCACAGGAAAACGCAATAAGCAGAGACGCGATCTTCATTCGAGTACTCCTCGGTACTCGCAATATCCCTCTTTTGAGGCCCGGATGCAAGCGACCGTGGACATGGGCCTTCCAAACGCAGTTCGAGAGTAGAAAATTCAGGAGTCGCCGTTTTACCCGGCTTCCTGCCTTTCGAACAACTCGTGCGCGCGGTGGGCCAACTGCAACAAGTGGACGCCTCCTCAATACAGGTCTGGTTGGCTGCCTGGTGCGTCGCGACGTCGCGCAGGAGGCGGTCCTGCTCTCCGCGCCACTCGGCCGCCTTGCTGTCGAAGAAGGCAGTGTCAATCCGGCCGTCGAGTTTGTCCAGGTACTTGGCGTCGACGCGGCTCTGGAGGCCGCGGTACTCGGCCTGCGGGCGGGCGAATCGCTTCGTCGTGGAATGCCTTCTCGTCGGTGTGGCTCTCGCGCAACGACGTTACGATCCAATCGAGGATTCCCTTCATCACCGCACTGCCGTGACTGGGACCGGCGAGCGCGAGGGCATCCCATCAATCGCTCGGAGGCTTCGGCATATCCGAACCTGTTTGAGCGCTGGCCACGGAGGACCGGGACGAACTGGCGCTAACGCCTCGGCAAGAGCATCTGCAATTCGGGCCTCGAGTTCGAGATGTGCCCTCGCTGGCTGCCCCAGTTCCTCACTCGAACTCGCCGTCCATGGATCTCGCAACTTTCGTCGTCCGAAGCGTGGCGCAAACACTCGTGTTTGCCGCGTCGGCACTCATGCCGACGCTCCGGTGGTAAGAAACCCGGTTAGCAACGCAGCGGTCGCGTTAGTGGTGGTAGGAACTAGCGGAAGGTCACCTGGGTTAAATTGGCCTCGACTCCGTCCACCGACAGCCGGACAGTCGCCAGACCGCTTCCCGCCAGGCTGCGCGGCAGCGATACGCTGACCCGGTCGAGTCCTGGGGAATTGCCATCTGGACCCGCCAGCAGAACGAGCGCGTTTTCACCTCCGATGTTGCATGTGACCGCCGCCAGGGCAGAACGGCCCCGAATCCCCGTTCCGTACAACTCGAGTATCGCGACGCTGCCGGGCGGCCCCAGTTCGATCGGC
>SHUI01000175.1 GCA_009697455.1 Bryobacterales bacterium | reverse complement strand
CATAGTCACCAAACTTGACGTGCTGGATCACCTTGCGGAGATCCCGGTCTGCGTGGGGTACCGAGCGGGCGGCGCGGAGGTCACGGAGATGCCCGCGACTACGAAGGGGATCGAAGCGCTCGAGCCGGTCTATGAAAGCGTCGCCGGGTGGCGGACGCCAACCAACGGGATCGCGTCGTTTGGGGAGTTGCCCGAGGAGGCGAAGGCGTATCTGAAATTTCTCGAGTCGAAGACCGGCGTTGAGGTCGGCTGCGTATCGACCGGACCGGAGCGGAATCAGACAATGGTCGTGCCGGGGTCGCGCCTGGAGCAGTTGTTGGGTAACGGGAGAAGCTGATTCAGCCGGACGCGCGATTCCAGTTGCCGGTCCGGAGTTGGCCGTTCTGTTCAATGCCCAGTTCGCCCGAGGACAACACCGAAGCACGGAGGGTGATCCACCGCAATATAGGAGGATCCCTGGGCAGGTCACTTGACGGGCACGGCCTGTGTTGTAGCTGCGCGCGCGGGCAATCCAGCGGCCATCGGAGACGAGGCGGACGTTGCCCGTGACTTTGACAGGCTTCGAATTGCGGGGGTCGAATTTACCGCCGATCTTCACAATGGTGACCGTATGCTGACCGTCGCCCCAATGCCCGCTTCGACGGCGCGCGCAGCGGCCTCGGGGTCGACCAGAAAGATGAAGGCAGGCACATTGAGTTTCGCGCTGCGTTGAGCGGCGAGCAACGGAATCAGCTCGCCGACGCCGGGCGATCCGTAGCCGGTGCTATCGGAAGACTCGGCGAAGACGACAGGGCCGCCTTCAATGGCAAGAGCACTCGATCTGGCCGGACAGCCTTGGAATGGGCGCACTTTCCCAAAATGGGACGTTAGCGTCGTTTCTCAACTTTCTGTTCGCGCATCGACAATCGCCGTTTCCGGGGCATCGGGTCCGCAGGAGTGTTCGGAAATGGGATTAGGGTCGTTTCGCCGTTTTTCTTCCCGCCGCGCCGGGCGGTTTTGGGGAACGGGCTGGGGAGCGTCCTGGGAGTGCGCCGACGTCCGACAAGCGGCGCGTCGGCTTCCTCCCAGGCTTCTTCGCGCTGATCGAGGGCGGCGGGGGTCTTCGACCCCGACCGAGTGCCCCGTCAGTGGGGGCATGAAGGTTACGTTTAGAACTCATGGTGAGTAGCTTTCCGCTTACAGAGTACACCATGCGGCCAAACGGTTATGGGTTAAGTGATCTGTTATCAGATAGATCTATATGTGAACCGGGTTTCGATAAGGGGTGGTCTTGGAGATTTGGAGTGCGCCGAGCGGGATCAGAAGACGGACAGCAGTGAGCGTGATAGGCCGGTCTGTCACGGTTTCGTCAGAGGCCCTTGTCTGGTTCGATCGCCTGTTCCAGAAGCGATGCCAGCCGGTCCGTCCTGTTGCCGACGCGCTCCTTAAGGCCGGTCAATTCGCTTTCAAGCGTCCGAGTGCGGTCCGCCAGATTGAGGCATGCCATCACGGCCACGCGGAAGGAATCCGCATTGGGGGACCTTGCGGCGACCGAGGACATCAGGTCGTCCACGCCGCGAGCGAGCGCCTCCACTTCGCGAGGGTCTCCGGCCGCCATGAGCGTAAACTGCTGCCCGAGAATGGTGACGCGAACCGGCGTTTTCGTTGGCGGGGCGTTAGCCATGCCGTGCCTTTCGCGGCGGAGTTACGCCGTGCTTAACTGATCGATGTGGCCAAGGAGTTTCTCGATTCTCCCTCGCACCAGTTTGCGTTCCGCCCGGAGCGATTCGAGTTCCTCTGAAAGAACCTCGGCGCGCGCGCCCGCCTCAGCGGCTTCCTTGACCGCAGCCTGCTTCTCCGCCAGAGCTGCTTCCACTTCCTTCCGCGCGGCTTCTTTCTCCTGGCGCAGCCTGTTGACCAACTGCACCGTCTTCAGGATGCGCTCTTCAAGGCTGTCGAGAGAGTCTGTTTCCTGATTGAGAAGGTCCATGGTTTACGCCGGTGCGAGTGCGGCCTTCGCCCTTTCGATCAGCAGCTTGAAGCCAGCCTCGTCGCTTGCAGCGACATCGGCCAAAACCTTTCGGTCAAGCCCAATGCCCGCTACCTTGAGGCCGTGGATGAACTTGCTGTAGGAGATCCCTGCCTCGGTGCAGGCGGCGGCGATGCGCACGATCCATAAGGATCGGTAAATGCGCTTCTTCTGCTTGCGGCCGGTGTAAGCGAACTTGAGGCCTCGTTCGACGGCTTCCTGCGCGGCCCGGTTCAGCTTGCTCTTGGTGAGATAATAGCCGGAGGCTAGTTCAAGCGTCTTACGGCGCGAATCCCGGCGGTTTGTTCCACGTTTTACTCTAGGCACGTTTCAACTCCTGGTTTATTTTTTCCGGCGGCTGATACGGGCACGTGCCACGCGCTCCGTCCACACGGATGAGGTTTCGGATCGCCGCCTAGTAAGGCAGCATCCGGCGCAGGGACGGCTGATTGGACTTGTCCGCCACTACGGCCTTGTGCAACTGTCGTTTTCTCTTGCGCGACTTCGAGGTTAAAATATGGCGGGCGAACGCGTGATTGCGAACCACGAGTCCGGTTCCCGTCTTCTTGAACCGCTTGGACGCACCTTTATGGGTCTTTAACTTCGGCATAGATTTTTCCTGGATGAAACAGGGAAGTACTCAGAAAGTATAGCACGGGCAACGGGCGGGCGCAGATCGGAGAATTGTCCAGCAC
The DNA here is from genome assembly GCA_009697455.1 of Bryobacterales bacterium. Taxonomy (GTDB): domain Bacteria; phylum Acidobacteriota; class Terriglobia; order Bryobacterales; family Bryobacteraceae; genus SYKU01. The sequence continues at coordinate 7,580 of SHUI01000175.1, read as the reverse complement.
AAGATGGGGCTGAAGGGGAGGTTGACGGCATGCTGTGGTGAAGTCCGCTTCCCGCTCCAACGCTCCGGCCCACCTGCGGCCTAACCCTCCCCAAAGAGCCTCAGTACGCGCCCATACAATTCCTCCGCGTCAGCCTCCGAGCGCGCCTCGGCCGCGATCCTCAAAATCGGTTCGGTATTCGATGAACGCACGTGGATCCAGCCCTGCGGCAGCCTGATCTTCAAACCGTCCATGCGGTTCATGCGAGCTCCCGGGAAATGCGCTTCGAGTGCCTGCATCAGCGCGCTCAGACGTCCATGTTCGTACGCGACCTTGCCCAACTTTCGCGAGTAACGCGGCAAACGCGCGGCAAGCGCGGACATGCTTTCACCCGTTTCCGCCATGCGGTCGAGAAGAAACGCCATGCCCGTGTAGCTGTCGCGGCAGAGGTGCACGGCGGGAAAAATGATGCCGCCGTTCGCGCCTTCCCCGCCGATCGCCGCATGCACCGCCTGAATCGTCTCCACGACGTTCGCCTCTCCAACCGGCGTTCGATGCACCGCGCGTCCATGGCTCGCGGCGATGTCGTCGATGGCCGAGGATGTCGTCAGGTTCACTACAACATCGCCGCTCGACCGCCCGAGCGCCGCGTCCACGGCCAGCGCAAGCACATCGTCATTGTCGAGTATCCGGCCGGTCTCGTCCGCGACGGCAAGACGGTCGCCGTCCGGATCTTGCGCGAATCCAACACAACTGCCCGTTGCACCCACCAGCGCCGAGAGATCGCCCAGCGTGCCGGGCCGCGGTTCCGCTTCACGAGGAAACGGTTTCGCGGGGTCGACTGAAATCGCGTGCACTTCGCAGTTAAGCTCGTCGCGGAGAAACGCGGGGGTCATCAGAGAACCCGCACCGTTCACGCAGTCGATCGCTACCCGGAACCGGCGCCTGCGGATTCGTTCCACATCCACATGCTTCAGGACGCGGGCGATATGCAGCCGCGCAGGCGTCTCAAGGTCCGCCGTCGCTCGCCGTATCTGTCCGTTCGCCGCGTTACGGAATTCGCTTTGATGATAAAGATCGATGAGTTCCTCGCGCTCGTACTGATTGAAGAAAAGCCCATGCGAATTGAAAAGCTTCAGCGCGTTGTATTCCGGCGGGTTGTGCGACGCCGTGATCGCGATGCCTCCCTGCGCGCGCGAGGAACCGGCGAACATCTGAATCGTGGGAGTCGGCAGAATCCCCACGTCCACCACCTCGCAGCCGCTCGCGAGAAGCCCGCAGGTTACCGCATGCTGCAACATCGGACCGCTCGACCGCGTGTCGCGACCCACTACGACGCGTCCCACGCCCACGTACGTGCCGAAGGCCTGGGCGAACGCGCAGGCAAGGGCCGGCGTGAGGAATTCGCCGACGACTCCGCGAACCCCGGAGACGCCAATCTTCAATAAGTGTTCGCGGCGAGGCATTGTTCCACCAGTTCGTCGTACAACTCGCGCGGCGGATCTCCGCGCCGTTCGCAAATAATGCGGACCACCGGCTCCGTCTGGCTGACGCGAACATGGAACCAATGGTCCGGCCAGTCCACCCGCAGGCCGTCGGTCGCGTTGACCTCGCCGTCCCGGTAACGCTCGCGGATCGCGGCGAGCAACGCCGGGATCTGACGGGACTGTAGGGGCGCTTCGCCCTTGAGGATGGAAAATCGCGGATAGGACTTGAGAATCTCGGAGAGCCGCGCGCCTCGTTCCTTCATCATCGAAAGGATGGCCAGCATCGAAGCGATTCCGTCATAGATGAAGCGGAACTGCGGCATCATCACTGCGCCGGTACCCTCTCCGGCAAGCGCGATCTGCTCGGGGCGGTAGGTGGCCAGCGCATCCATCGCCGACTGCCTTCCAACCGGGACGCGCAGCACGCGGCCTCCATGCCTCGCGACAACTTCTTCGAGCAAAGCGGTAGACGACAAATTCGTGATCACCAGTTTGCCTTCATGCCGCGGCAACAGGTAGTCCGCGATTAAGGGCAGCACCAGTTCCTCGGAGACCGCCGTTCCGTCCTCCGCGGCAAGCGCGACGCGGTCCGAATCCACGTCGAACAGAAAGCCCGCGTCGGCCCCGAGCGGAACCATGAGCGGCGCGAGTTGCAGGCCGACCGTGTCGCGCGTTGTGGCCGGTCCGTGCGCGAACTCCACGCCTTCGGTCTTCGCGTTGATCAGAATGAAGTTCGTGCCGAAGCGCCGGTTCATTCGATGCAGGATGTGCGACGACGTTCCGTTGCAGCAATCGACCACGACGCAGAAGCCGCGGATCGCGGCGATATCGAACACAGCCGCGAGTTCGTCGAGGTAGGGATCGATCGTGCCGGTCTCAACGCGCATGCCGCCGATTCCTTGCCAATCCGCGAAATCGAACTTGCGCAGGTGATAGATGTCGAGTAATTCACCCGCCTCCGCCGTCGAAAGATAGACGCCGGCGGGACCGAAGAACTTCAGCGCGTTCCAGTCGGCGGTATTGTGGCTTGCGCCAATGGAGACTCCTCCCGCGGCACCCATCCGGCGGATCGTGTGCTGGATGACGGGAGTCGAGACAACCCCCAGATCGATGACGTCCCTTCCGCAGGCCATCAATCCAGCGGCCACGCCTTCACGGATCATCACGCCGCTCGCTCTCGGATCGCGGCCGGTCACAACGGCTCCGGGCGCGCCGAGAAATGTCCCGAAAGCGGAAGCGAAGTCGATGACCCGCGCGGCGGTGAGTCCCGGCCCCACGACGCCCCGCAATCCGACGTGCGAGATGCGGAGGGACTTTGTGGCATCCCGGTTCATGTTCGCTATTTGCCGCCGGCGAGCCGAAGCCTTCCGAACGCCTCCGGCACATGATACGAGGGTGCGTTCGTCGGCTGCCACGCGATGCCCTTTCGTTGCGGGCCCGGCCCTTGGAGCCTGTAAAAATTGATTCGCATTTCGCCGCCCTTAACGGCCGGCCGTTTGTCGATGGCGCGAACCGGAATCTTCATCTCGCCGTACCAGATCTTCCTGGCTTCGTCGATTCGGGCTTTCACCTGAAAGCCCGAATTCCACTTCCATCCTCCTTCGGGCTGAGGATGATCCCGGTCGATATCGAGGTCAACCCACTCCCCCTGAGGCGAGACTTGAAACTCCGTGTAGTGGCGGATATTCGACATGTCCGTGCCGATAAACACTTCGGCCACATCCCACTCCCAGAGCTTGTTGGTTTCGGTGGACTGCGAGGGCCAGGGCTTGAGGTTTAAGGTCTCGTAAGGGCAGATGAAGAGAAAGTAAACGTTGTCGCGCGTCCAGCGGGAACGAATCTCCGTGCGGTGCCCTGGCGTGAGGGTTCCTTTCGGGCCGTTCTCCGCGAAAATACCGCGCACGCCTTTCCACTGACGCGCGGACGCATCGGCCGTCAAGTCGAAGTCTTTTCCAGTGCGGTAGCTGATCGCAACGCCTGGCCCATCGGCGAACAGGAGCGGCAGGCCGGCGAGCGCGGCAACGAAAATGGGAATCTTCATCGTTCTTTTACTATACTGTCGATCATGCATCGAAGAAAATTATTCGCCTCCGTTCTTCTTTGGGCCGGACTCGCCCAAGCCCAAGTCATGAGCGACGTGAGGCCAAACGTTCCGCCCGCGATTCCGGACTCGGTCGTCGTGGACGCAAACATCAAGTACGGCGGCTATGCGGAGACGGTGCTCGATGTCTATCGCCCAAAGGCGGCGTCGAAGGAGAAACGGCCTGGCGTATTGGTCATCCACGGAGGCGGCTGGACCAACGGCACAAAAGAACAGCGCGTCGAACCCGTGGTCCTCCGCTGGGTGTCGAAAGGCTTTGTCGTGGCAAATGTGGAGTACCGGCTTGCGAAAGCGGCCATCGCGCCCGCCGCAGTCGTCGACGTGCTTAAGGCCGCCGAATGGTTCGAGAAGAACGCGAAGAAGTACGGCGCCGATCCGCGGCGCATCGCGGTTACGGGCGATTCAGCCGGAGGCCATCTGGCTCTCATGGTGGCGATGACGCCGAAAACGGCGGATCTGGGGCGGCCGGCGAAGGTGGCTGCGGTGGTCAATTTCTTTGGCATCACCGATGTCGCCGATCAGCTTCAGGGAGCAAACGAGCGCAAATACGCGACCACATGGATTCCCGAGATGCCTCGCCGCCTAGATCTGGCGCGCCGCGTTTCGCCGATGACGTACGTCCGCAAGGATGTGGCGCCTATTCTCACCATCCACGGCGACGCCGACCCGACCGTTCCTTACGAACACGGTGTCAGCCTCACGAAAGCGCTGCGCGACGCGGGCGCGGATGCGGCTTTGATCACGGTCCCTCAGGGAAAACACGGTTTTCCGAAGGCGAAGACGGACGAGTTGTACGAACACGTTTGGGAGTTTCTGAAATCCAAAAAGGTGATGTGAAATGAGAAGACTGGGTTTGATTGGGTTGCTACTTATCAGGTTCTCGCCCCTCGGCGGCGTCGCCGGCGCACAGACCGCTTCCACGCCACCCAAGGTCTTCGGCGGCGCTCAAGTGCAGGAGATTTACCGCGTACGGCTCGATCGGGGCGATCTCTTGCTTGAGTCCATCATGGAGGCGATCAAGAAGCACGGCATCCAGGATGGCGCCGTCCTGACCGCGGCCGGCTCGCTCCAGGAATGCACGTTCCATCGCGTGAAGTCTCTCGCCGCAAAGCCCGAACAGGAATTCATGACGGTGAAGGAAGCGATGGAAATCATCGGCGTCAACGGCATCATCGCCGCCGGCGAACCTCATCTGCATATGACGCTCTCGAACGGCAAGGGCGCGTTCGGCGGTCACCTGGAGAACGGCTGCAAGGTGCTCTACCGCGCTGAATTGACGATCGCGAAATTTTCAGGCGTCAAGCTGGCGAGAACTCCGAATGCCGAAGGCGTCCCGGTGCTCCAGGAAGTGAAGGCGGCAAAGAAATGAAAGCCACCATTCTAGGACTCATTACTTTCGCGCTTGCGGCGCAAGACACGCTTCCCGGCACTTCGGCGCTTCGACTTGAAGGAGACGCGGCCTTGAAAATGGTGGACGGGATTCACCGCTTTCTCGATGGTGAGAACGCTCGCGCCCGCGAAGCGCGCTCCACCGTGACGCCGCGCCGCGAGCGCCTGCGCCAGATCATCGGCGCGGTCGACACGCCCGCGGACGTTACGGCTCTTGAATACGTAAGCACTACCGCGGCGCCGGCCCTCATTGGCACGGGCCCCGGGTTCAAAGTGTACGCGGTCCGGTGGCCGGTGCTCGACGGCGTCCACGGCGAAGGGCTCCTCCTTGAACCGGACCGTCCGCCGAACGCCCGCATCGTCGCGCTTCCGGATGCCGATACCACGCCCGAAGTCTTCGCGGCAGAGGTCGCGGGGAACCTCGCGGCTAAGGGGGCGCAAGTGGTGATTCCAACCTTGATCGACCGCCGCGCCACGTGGTCCGGTATTCCCGGCGTGCGGATGACAAACCAGCCGCACCGCGAATTCATCTACCGCATGGCCTTCGAGGTTGGACGTCATATCATTGGGTACGAAGTGTTGAAAACGCTCGCCGTGGTGAACTGGTTCGAGCGCCAGAACGCCGCGCTCCGCGTGCCGATTCGCGTGATGGGTTACGGCGAGGGCGGGCTGATCGCGTTCCATGGCGCCGCGCTTGACGAACGCATCGGCTCGGCCACGGTGAGCGGATACTTCGGATCGCGCGACGCGGTGTGGCAGGAGCCTGTTTACCGCGACGTGTGGGGGCTGTTGCGCGAATTCGACGACGTCGCGATCGCCAAGCTGATCGCTCCCAGGGAATTGATCGTTGACGCCGGCAGTGGACCGCGCGTGGACGGGCCGCCGCCCGAGTCTCCGGACCGGAAAGGTGCAACCCCGAACGGTAAGCTCGCTCCAGTTCCCGTGGCGTCCGCTGAAGCCGAGGCCGAGCGCGCGGGCATCAAGATTGCCACGCTCAAAGCAATCCCAACGAAGCTCGACCTGCGCAAGGATAACGATCCTTCATCCCGCCAGGAGCGACAGTTTCGTGAACTTGTGGCGCATGTGCAAACACTGGTCCAGCAGTCGCCCAAGCGCCGCGTGGAATTTTGGAAGACCGCGGACTCTTCCTCGCCGGAGCGTTGGAAGGAGACCACGAAGCCGCACAGGGAACACGTCTGGAGCGAAATGATCGGACGCCTGCCCGATCCGAGCCTGCCTCCAAACGCGCGCACCCGCCTGATCTATGACGAGCCTAAGTTTCGCGGATACGAAGTAGCGCTCGACGTGTGGCCCGATGTCTTCGCATACGGAATCCTTCTCGTCCCCAAGGATCTGCGCGCGGGTGAGCGCCGCCCCGTTGTCGTTTGCCAACACGGCCTCGAAGGCAGGCCCGCCGACGTCGCGAATCCGAAGCTCGACCACCCGGCCTATCACACGTTCGCGGTGCGCCTCGCGGAACAAGGCTTCATTACCTTCTCGCCGCAGAACCCCTACACCGGGCAGGATCGCTATCGCACCATTCAGCGCAAGGCGCATCCGCTGAAGCTGTCGCTGTTCTCCTTCATCCTGGGCCAGCACCAGCGAATTCTCGAATGGCTTGCCACTCAACCTTTCGTGGACGCGTCGCGCATCGGATTCTACGGCCTTTCCTACGGCGGCAAGACGGCGGTCCGCGTGCCTCCTTTGCTTGACGGCTATGCGCTCTCCATCTGTTCCGCGGATTTCAACGAATGGGTCTGGAAGAACACAAGCGCCGATGCCCAGTACTCCTACATGGTGACGGGCGAGTACGACATGATGGAGTTTAACCTTGCGAATCTGGCGAACTACTCGGACCTCGCGAATCTCATGGCTCCGCGCCCGTTCATGGTGGAGCGTGGACACGCGGATGGAGTGGCGCCCGACGAATGGGTGGCCTACGAGTTTGCCAAAGTGCGGCGCTTCTATACGACGCGCATGGGTCTCGCGGACCGCGCGGAGATCGAGTTCTTTAACGGCCCTCACACGATCAACGGCAAGGGAACATTCGAGTTCTTGCGCAAGCACCTGCGCTGGCCCGAACGCTGATTCGGGGCGGAACCTTTGGGAGATGGTGAATTCACGGATCAAGCCGCAGCCGGCATCGATGCGGCTGAAGCGTTCTTTGATAAAGGCGGCGAGGGTACCTCGCATCGGGAGGTGCTCGAAGAATTTAGCCTCCACTGATGCCTTACTTTATTTGGTCTTCTCAGGCGCGTGCCGCGATACGGGATATCGAACAACCGCAAGCGCACGAGATCCTGGTTGCGCCCTTGTAATGCGCTCCGTTTCCAAGCATGGCGATGTCGTCGCCATGCAAGAGAAACCAGTTGGACGCTCGTCTTCGCTGCGGCGATTACCGCGCGATTTTCCGCGCGTCCGATGCCGGCACGTTTCAGACTCTCAAGGTTGACCACCGCCGCCAAGTTCATCGTGCGAGCATTTTCCAATCGAAGGATGATCCTGAAATGAGGTTTCGTTTCCAATCCGGCATGATCCCGAGGTCGGGGTGGTTGGTTCGGTCTGGAGCCGTCCTTTTCGTTGAAGTCTGGTTCTACTTTGGTGGTTCGTTTTCTCATTTTGGG
>SHUI01000174.1 GCA_009697455.1 Bryobacterales bacterium | reverse complement strand
GCACGGAGCGGTGATGATCCGGGTCCATGGTGCGGTCGAGGAGCGCTACTCCAGGCGCCGAAGCGACTGCGGCCGCCAGCGCGTCCACCGTTCGCGCGTCACGCCCTTCTGAAAAATTCGGCACGCATTCGACTATGGCCGGGAGCAATTTGCCTCCGTGTCACAAAGATTGACGCCTTTCTTGATTGTAAGCCGTACCAGATTCTGGCCGAAGTGCTGATGCATCTCGCGATAATCGGATACTTCGAGTATCAGAAGATCGGCCTGCTTTCCGTACTCGATCGATCCGGCCGTTTCGGCGCTACGGATGGCGTGAGCGCCGTTAATGGTAGCCGCGGAAATCGCTTCCGCGGGAGTCATTTTCATGTGCAGGCAGGCGAGCGAGATCATCATCTGCATACTGCAACTGGGGCTCGAGTGCGGGTTGTAACCGGTAGCAAGCGCTATGGAGGCTCCTTCGTCGATCAGGACCCTTCCCGAGGGGTACCTGCCGGTGCCGAGATGGAAGGCGGGACCAGGCAGCAGACACGAGATGGTGGAAGAGCGCGCGAGCATTTGCGCATCCTCACGCTCCACCGGTCCGGTCTGGTCCGAAGTCACCGCTCCGGCTTCGACGGCCGCGCGGGGGTGCCCGGCCACCCGAAGGCCAAGACCTAACGTTCGGACCGAAGTAATATAGCGGCTAGCCTGTTCCTGCGTAAACGCCTCGTATTCCAAGGAAAGTTCCGCGAATCGCGCAAGCCGGTTCTTGGAGACCCGCGGCAGGACCACGGAGCATACTTCGTTTACATAGTCACCGTTCCGGCCACTATACTCCGGCGGAACGGCAAACATGCCGAGGTAGGTTGCCGCCACGCAAAGCGGATCGTGATGAAGCGCGCCAAGCACGCGGAGCATCTTGATTTCGCTAGACTCGTCCTGGCCGTAACCCGACTTCGCTTCGACGGTTGTAGTGCCGTGGCGGGCGAACTGCCGGAGCACTTCACGTGCGCGGAATTTGAGTGTGCTCGCCGGCGAAGTCCGCACCAGCCGGCGGCAGGCATCAAGATTTGCGGCGCCACGTTCCGCGAAATCGCCCGCGTCGTCGTGCAGCGGACGAGCGCAAAGCAGATGGGTGCTACTGTCGACGAAGCCGGGCATTACGACTCTGCCTGTGGCGTCGATCTCAACCGCGGCTCGAGCTTCGGCGAGATTCTCGATACGGCGCGCCGGACCGACGTCCACGATCATTCCGTCGCGAATGAGGACGGCGCCCTCCTGAACCAACCCGAGATCCCTTAAGGCGTTCCCACGGCGGGGACCACTCGGCCCCCGCAACGTCAGCAGTTGACGGGCGCCACGAATCAATATCGCCTCCCTCATGGAGTATAGATCTTATAATGTACCATCGGGACCGGACATTTCAGAAAAAGGAGAACAAATAGTGAAATCCCGCGCTTTGGTTCGGGCCCGGCGGAAATCGCCGGACGGAGGTGAGCGACCCTTGAAGACGCTGGAACGCGTCCTGTCCAAGGCAGGACTCGGCTCACGCACCGAGGCCTGCGAATGGATCACGCAAGGACGAGTGTGCGTCAACGGGAACCGCGTGGAGAGACCGGATTTCTGGGTGGACCTGGAGCGGGACCGCGTGACGCTCGATGGAAGAGCGGTGCGGGAGGGAAAGCGTTACTACCTGCTGCTCTATAAGCCCACGGGATATCTGACCACTTACAAAGATCCCGAAGGCAGGCCCACCGTTTACGATCTATTGAAAGATTTCGACCATTGGATTTTCCCCGTGGGACGGCTCGACCTCGACACCAGCGGTCTGCTGTTGATGACGAACGACGCGCAGTTCGGCGAGCGATTGACGAATCCGGAGTTCAAGGTTCCCAAGACGTATCAATTGAAATGCTCGACGATCTTAAGCGAAGCGCAATTGGACAAACTACGCTCCGGCGTGACACTCGACGACGGCCCGGCGCGGCCAGTTGTCGTGACCCGGTTACGCGATTCGGAGAAGTACTCGCACGTCGAATTGACCATCACGGAAGGCCGCAACCGGCAAGTGCGCCGGATGATCGAAGCGGTTGGCGGCAAAGTTCTGAAGCTGGTGCGGACTTCGATTGGCGGAATCAGAATCGGGGACTTGAAAATCGGGAAACACCGCCCGCTCACGCCTGAAGAGCTCTCCGGGCTGATGAGGCGCGGCGGCCAAGGCAGTCGGGCAAGGGCCACGTAGCCTGAATTCGCACGAATAAGCGAATTTACAAACAATTTACGAATTCGTTGCGACTCCGGTGGTGCGCGCGCCCATGCTGGATACATGAAACACATCACCTTCAACCGGCGACTTAACCGGCGAATTCTCTCCAGCGCGGCCCTTCCGGTGGCGCTGGCTCTGCTCGCGGGCAGCGTATACATCGGGCGCAGGACGCCCTTATTCGCGCAGGCGCTTTCGACGCGCTTTCCCGGAGCGACGTCCTCCCAGCCTCTGGCAATTAGCGCTGACGGCGCCGTGCTCGTTTCGGTAAACCCCGATAACGACACCGTCTCCGTCTTTGACGTGTCACAGGACCGTAACCGCCGAATCGCGGAAGTTCGCGTAGGCAGCGAGCCGAACGGCGTGGCCGTGGTTCCTAACGGCTCGCGCGCTTTCATCGCAAACAGCGTTAGCGGCACCGTGACTTCAATGCAGATTTACCGCGGCGGCGTCGGCGGCCGCGTGCTACGGCACATTCCCGTGGGGACCGAGCCTTACGCGGTGGTTATGACCCCCAACGGCCGGAAACTCTACGTGGCGAATGCGCGGTCAAACACGATTTCTGTCATCGACCCGAATACCAACTCGGTGATTCGCACCGTGAACGTGGGGCCCGAGCCCCGCGGTCTGGCCGTCACGAACAACGGCGACGCAAACGACGACGACGAAACTCTGCTAGTAACGCACTTTCTGGCGTTGCCCTCGCCGGGCAGGGTAGACGGCGAGGACGATAGCAAACTCGGCTTTGTAACGGCTCTTTCCACGCGCGACGAAAGCATGATCGCGCAGATCAGCCTCCGGCCCATGCCCGACACAGGCTTCAAAGCCGCGGGCGACGCCATCGGGCGAATGGCCCCGCCGGCAACCATCACGGAAGCCGACCTGAAGTTTACGACGGGTGCGTATCCGAACCAATTGAACAGTGTCGCGGTCAAAGGTGGTTTCGCATTCGTGCCATCGACGGCGGCGTCTCCGAATGGGCCGGTGCGCTTCGACGTGAACACGCAAAGCCTTCTGAGCGTCATCGATCTGACGAGGCGCACCGACGCCGGGCAAACCGTCAACATGCATGCGGCGGTTCGGGACCAGACCGGTACGCCGAAGCGTTTCATCACCCAGCCTTGGTCGATCGCCATGAAGAACGGCGCGAACGAAGGGTATGTCATCAGCCTGGGGAGCAACATCATGGTGAAGCTGGCGGTCAATCCCACGACGGGTGCGGCCAGCGTGCAGCGAAGCGTGGCGGATAACACGCGCGTCCTGCAGATTCCGACGGGGAGACACCCGCGCGGCGTCGTCGTGAATCCAACGGATACGCGCGCTTACGTCATGAACTACATTTCACGGGACGTGACCGTTGTGGATCTATCGGCCACGCCGGAGCGCGTTTCGGCCACCATGCGTTCCGCGGACTTGCCCGCTCCTGGCTCGCCTGAAGAAGTAGTGCATCTTGGGAAAGAACTCTACCATACCTCGCTTGGCGAGTTTGACCCGGCCACGCCGGGTGGTGCTCCGATCACGGGGCGGATGTCCAATAACGGCTGGGGTTCCTGCGGGTCCTGCCATCCATTCGGCCTTACCGACAACGTGGTGTGGATCTTCGGCGCTGGACCGAGGCGCACGATTCCCCAGCACACGGATTTCGATCCGGTGGATAGTTTCCAAAGAGCACTGAACTGGTCCGCCATTTTCGACGAGGAGGAGGATTTCGAGGCGAATATTCGAGGCACATCGGGCGGTCTTGGCTTGATCGTCGGGTCCGACGGTGTTACGCCGGACAACCCGGTCGGCGCGTTTACCCCGGCTAGCGCTGAGCGGCGTCAATTGCGGGTACGCGGAATCAATTCATGGGATGCGATTAAGGCGTACGTTCAGAATGGCATCCGCGCTCCCATTTCACCGCTGTCGAAGAGCGACCCGGATGTGGTGGCGGGCGAGGAGATTTTCCGCCAGAACAACTGCCAGCAGTGCCACGGAGGCACGCAATGGACCACGGCACGGGTGAATCACACCGGAGTGCCGGGAGCGGATCTGCTGCTCGGAGCGCAGTTGGGAGCCAATCTGAAAAAGGTTGGGACCTTCGACGCTACGGCGAAGAACGAGATTCGAGCCGCCGCCACCGCCCCGCTCGGCGCTGACGGATACGCACCAGCCTCGCTCCTTTCTCTGTTCGCCTTCCCGCAGACGTTTTTCCACAATGGCCAGGCGAACTCGCTTGAGCAGGCGATGGAGAACGTAACTCATCGCAGCGCCGGAACCAACGGCGTGGACCGCCTGACCGACCCTGAGCAGCGGCGGCGGCTGATCCGGTTCGTGCTATCCATCGACGCTGCCACCGTGCCGATGTATCCTCCGCAGTAACTGTCATGACCGCGGCTTCTCCTCTCCGGAGGGGCGGGGAAGCCGCGTTTAGTCACGGACCACAGTTAAAGACAATGGAGTTTGTGTTGGTTTTCCACGGTTTCCAACGCTCCGCCATTCCCACAGTTCTCCACTTTCCCACCCCCCCGAGACTTTCCGCCGAAGGTACAAGCCTCTTCTCTTTCCTGGTGCTTCATCACCGCGCCGCGACGGCGGGGCGCCCGCCCGGAGTGTAAATCCGCGGTTGTTTCGGTTTCCCCGCGCGTGGCCTCCGTGGCGCTTGGCCCGGCAGAGTCTCTAGCGGCATCTCCTCTTTGTACAGCCATCCCCCCCAAGCCGCACGTGCAACTCTCCATTCAGTTGATGCCACCTCCTTGCCCGCGCAGCTCTCCTTCATCTGCTTCCCGGGTAGTTGGCTCTAGCGCTTCGAAACGGATCACATGTTCCTTCCCCACCCTCGCTCAGTGATCCCGGTCTGCCCGCACCATCGCGCGGCTCAGCTTGTGCAGCCACGTCCAGGTCTGTAGATGCCCATGATAATGTCACCCTTAACTGCACCGAAACTCTGTCACCCCATTCGAGATGAAAGGGTGATCGAATTGGCAGCAACTCAGAGATGGGTGCTTGTTACCCAAACGCCACAACCAAGACGAGATTAAGAACTATGAAGCTTCTCGCTTGAGTCGACGGCCGCCGTCTTGGCCTGCGTGCTTTACTACCGCCCACCTGACGGATACATCGCCGAATATCGCAATTGCTGCTTCAGGAAATCGCGCGGATAGGAGATGTCCACGCGGAGTACCTTCCCGTCCGGGCCGAAGGCCGCCGTGAGATCCGGATTGACGCCGGCCCAATATGTCGGCACGTTGAGCCGCTTGAACCTGGCCACCACCTGATCGCGCAGTTTCGGATCGAAACGTACGCCATACTTATCGATCAGCGCCTTGATCGCCGCGTAGTCGCCCTCGGCCTTGATCCGCATCAACTCGGCGAGCAGCGCGCCGATGCCTTCCCGCATCTTGCCGTAGTCGCGCACCGTCACGTACGTCTTGCCGTCCCGCTCCACGCGCTCAATCGCGCCGGTCTTGTCCATCACGTAATGCGCGATCAACTGCCGGCCGCGCTGGTGATCCTCTTCAATTGTGTCTCCCTTCGGAATACGGCGCAGTTGCGTGAGCGGGGCGCGCGCGGCCGAATCGTACATCGCTTTTCCCACGTTCGGACTCGTAATGAGGTCAAGCTCGCCCAGCTTCGGGTCGGTCACGTTCCAGAGCGCCATCAGGTCCGCGCGCGCTTCTTCGAGCGTCGAGAAGTACTCTTTCAGATAGAAACGCGTGTCCTTCGCGAGCTTCGGATTGAGTTGGCCCGAGCCGTGCCCGATGATCTCGTGCATCGCCGTCATCAAATCCTCGGCCTCCTCACCGTGCTTTCGGCCGATAGCGGTTTCATCTTCCGAGGAAGCAAATTCCTGGAGCGACGAATACCCTGCCGCCCGGTTGAGCGACCGCATACTGCCGGTGAACAGGAAACTCTTCGTCCCGTACTTCTGGTGAATCTCGTTCTCGTTGGGCAGATTGTCGCCGATGGTGGTCACGTGGAAATCACCGGTCTCCGCCACCGTCTCAACCGCTCTCGCCAGCGGCGGCTTCACGCCCTGCTTCTTGTAACGGTCCGCCCAAGGTGCCTTGTTTTCGAAGTACTGCGCGTTTCCGGCGATCTTCGCCATCAATCGGTTCAGCCGCTCATCGGCGATCGATACGAAGCTTTGCGACGTGCCCTTGGCCCCGCGCGCATCGCGGTAAACCTCGATGAATCCGTTCGCAAAATCGACCGGCGCGTCGTTCTGTACCCAGGACGCGCCGAACGTAAGCCAGTCCTGAAATTCGCCGGTCCGGTAGAAGCGGATCAGGTTCCTGATGACCGCGGCCTGAGCAGGTTCCGCGCACGCGGCCGCCCTTTCGAGGAAACCGATCGCCTTCTTCAGGTACACCGCGTAGAGTCCCGGCGCGATCTTGCCGTCGGGCGTTCCAGCTCTGTAAACTTGCTCTTCGAGGCGGCCGCCGGGCCCCATCGCGACGCGCGAATTCAGCGGATAGCGTTCGGTGAAGCCCTTGAGGTCCGCAAGCGAAACGCCGAAGTAGAAGTTATTGGCGCTCGCTTGCAGGATATCGGCACCACTGCGCGGACTCTTGGCTGTCATGAGCGGTTCGAACTCGGGATCGAATAGAGACGGCCTCAGTTCATCCGCCTCCGTGCGCAGGCTTTCGGGTAGAGCCTGTCTGAGCTCGTCGAACCCAAAGTCCGGTAGGAACTTCTGAGCCGTGGTATCGTTGCGATTGCCGCGATTAGCGAGGAAAAGCTTGGTAAAGGAGGTGAACCGGCGCCCTTCCTGTCCGGCAACGGCGCTTTCGAGGAGCCGTTTCTGCCGCAGCCCAAAGCGCGAGAGCTGATCGTAAATGATAGGGTCAATGGCAATCGAGGCCTCGCTCAACCAGTAGGCGAGTTCCTGCTGTTTGGGCGTCAGCTTGCGGAAGCTTTCAGCCTCCACCTGGATGAATCCCGTGTCGCCCACACGCTCCGTCATCGAGTTTGCCTCGGGAGCCTGACCCTTCAGCAGCGAGGCGAACATTGCGCCGAAAAGTACGATTTTGCGTTGCATGGTTTGGTCCACCGTCTACAGAAAAATACCCGAATCCCGAAGCTTCTTCGTTAGCGCGGCCCGCTCGCCGGTGTTCTTCAGCTCGAGCACGGTTTCGGAGAGTGCTCGAACTCTTCCGCGCGCCGCCGCGAGCACGCGAAGCGCTGTCTCATTGTCCGGACATTCGAGCAGCAGGGCGTTCCGCGTCTCCACACGGCGGCACGCGGCGAACCACCCGCGAATCTCCCTCTCGACATTCGCGGGAACTTCACGCGCGCAAACTCTTGTCAGGACTTCCATCACGTTGTTAGCGGTCAGCCCAATGTTGGCCGCGGACAAGATCGACTTCTTGCTGATGTGAAACAGCACGCCGAGTTTCCGGCCTTTCCTCTCCGCGAATCGCGAGATCTCCGCTTCCGCCGACGTCGCTTGGGATAGGAACACGACGTCGAAATTCGGCTGCACCACCACTTCCGCTGCTTCCGCGGCGCCGTATTCGAAATCGCCCTCGCCTGTCAGCAGATAACGTCCCGCGCGGGTGACCGAGAAGCAGATCTCTTTCTCCGGCCCGATCCCGACCGCTACACCCCCCAGGGGCAGCAGACGTTGTATGAGGAATTCCGATAGCAGGCGATGCCACACACTTTCTATCTCCTCTTCGTCCGGCTTGCTCAGCAAGTGTCTGCCGATTCGGATCGAATAGAAGCCGCGCCGCCCCATAAGCGGAGCCAACGGATTGCGCTCAATCGAGTTCCGGTCCAGGAGGTTCTTCAGTGCGACGAAAACGCCGGCCGGGACGTCGAGGAAAGCCGCGGCCACGGCTTTCGGAATGTCGGGCGATTGACCCATATACGATGGCCAATCCACGGGATACGGAAGGAAATGGTATGAAAAAGAACCCGTCACGTGATGGCCGGGCACGCGGGTGCGGAAAAAGTGTACCAAGTCCTTGAGCCGCTCCTTCGCCTGGCGCGGCAACCACGCCATTCCGCGTTCTGAGACTGTGATATGTCGTTCTCCGCCGCCGGCTTTCCTGACATCGGCGAGTTTCGTCGCTTGCAGGAAGGTCACCGCCACATCGGCTCGATCTTCCCGCCCTATTCGAAACGTCGCAGTCACCCACTCCGGTTGGACGGACATCGCGGTGCCGATCTGCTTCCACGCCTTCGCATAAAGCGTGGAATCGGCGCGCAGACGAAAGGGTTCCGTGATGCAGGCGGAAAGCGCCTCGGTCATGTCTTCGAGCAGGAAGGCTTCGTGATACACGTCCCGCGCCTCCACTGGCGAGAACTCCCGTGCCCTTTCGGCCTGGGGCGCCGGTATCGGCCACGGACCAATTACGGGCTCGAGGTCTTCGCCGCGGATTGAAGCGAAAAGGAGCATGTAGCGAAGCGACGCCTGAATCGCTGCCGCTAGCACGGCGGGCGCCACGCCTCGAAATTGTTCCGGCAGCTTGGATATCGCCAAAGGACCGTCTTGGGCGGTCAGTTCCACGATCTGTTGCGTGGCCTTCAAGACCAGGAGCGTTGGGAGATAGCGGCGCTGGCCAAAGGCGATATAAAGGCTCTCCCACTCCATGGTCGCGTCCGTAACGAAGGGCCATACCCAATCGTTGCGTGAGATCACCTTCTTGAACAGCGCCGGGTGAATATCGCTGCGCGCCGCTTGGGGCGTTCCGAACGCGAATTTTTCGTTTACCGTGAAGTGCGCGTCAATGTATTCGTCAAAAGTTTTCCGCGAAGGCGCTTCATGAACGGGGTTCGCGTAGAGTGCACGCATTACGCGGGCGAACGGCTGATGTTGTTCGAGCGGTGAACCCGCGTCCGCCTGACCGGAGCGGAGGAATGCACGCCGTTCGTCGAACGGGAGACTGTGCCATTCAGCCAGACTGCCGAGAAACCCGTTCCAGTTGATGTCCAGGATCTTCACGCAATGTCGCCCGAATCGATGATCGTATAACCGTAGCCCTGCTCGCACAGAAACAACTGCCGCTTCAGCGCGAAGTCCTGCTCCACCGTGTCGGCCGAGACGACGGAGTAAAAATGCGCCTGA
Organism: Bryobacterales bacterium; assembly: GCA_009697455.1. GTDB lineage: Bacteria > Acidobacteriota > Terriglobia > Bryobacterales > Bryobacteraceae > SYKU01. The sequence goes on along the minus strand of SHUI01000174.1, from coordinate 1,018 downwards.
TTCGCTCCGCTCTTGGGGCGAAGTATACGTCCCAGGCGCTGCGCTTCTTCCTGACGCGATCCAAACGTGCCCGATATTTGAATCGCCACCGAGGCGTCGGGCAGATCGACCGCGAAGTTTGCCACTTTCGAAACGGCCAGGACGGGAATTAGTCCCGCCTTGAACGCCTCGTATAACTCGTCGCGCTTGCGCTGCGGCGTGGTACCCATCAACACTGGCAATCCAAGAGGTTCCGCCAGACGTTTGAGTTGATCGACGTACATCCCGATGACGAGCGCCGGTTCTCCCTTGTGGCGTTCGAGCAACTTGCGCACAACCTCGATCTTGTCCGGATTCTCCGACGCGATGCGGAACTTCTGACGGTCGTCGGCAACCGCATAAGGCATCCGGAGATCGAGCGGCATCGGGAGCCGGACCTCGGTGCAGGCGGCTTTCGCGATCCACCCCTGACCTTCAAGCACCTTCCAGGGAACGTCTGCCTTTTTGGGCCCAATCAGGGCGAAGACGTCTTCCTCGCGGCCATCCTCACGGACAAGCGTAGCGGTCAAGCCCAGGCGGCGGCGCGCCTGCAAGCCGGCCGTGATACGGAAAACGGGCGCGGGCAGAAGATGCACTTCGTCGTAGATGATCAGGCCCCAGTTCCGTTCGTTGAACAGGGAGAGATGCGGAAAATCGTCGCCCTGCTTGGCGCGCCAGGTCATGATCTGATAAGTGGCGATCGTAACCGGCCGCACATCCTTCGAGATCCCGGTGTACTCGCCGATCAGATCCGCCGTCAGTGTAGTCTTGTCGAGCAACTCGGCAGCCCACTGCCGCACGGCGGTTACGCTGGTGGTCAGGATCAGCGTCGAGGCCTGCACCTGTTCCATGCACGCCATTCCCACGATGGTCTTGCCGGAGCCGCAAGGCAGGGTCACGACTCCCGATCCGCCGCGCGTGCTCCCGCCCGCGTGAAACGCGCCTGCTGCGTCCGACTGATAGTGGCGCAAGGTGAAGCCGCGGCCCGACAAGGAAGTCT
>SHUI01000173.1 GCA_009697455.1 Bryobacterales bacterium | reverse complement strand
GCCATCTGGCCTAGCGATTTTCCATCCCGCCTTACCGAGGCGAACAGGATGACGAAATCCTGCACGGCGCCGCCAAGCACCGCTCCGACAATAATCCAAAGCGTGCCCGGCAGGTAACCGAACTGAGCCGCAAGAGTGGGACCGACTAGCGGTCCGGGTCCCGCGATCGCGGCGAAGTGGTGGCCGAAGACGATCCATTTGTTGGTGGGCTCGTAGTCGTGGCCGTCACGGAGCCGTTCGGCGGGCGTGGCCCGGTTGTCGTCGAGCGCCATAACCTTCGTTGCGATGAATTTCGCGTAGAAGCGAAAGCCGATGAGGTAGGTACAGGCGGAAGCAACCACCAGCCAGATGCTGTTGATCGGTTCGCCCCGGTTCAGGGCGATGCCTGCGAGGGCATAAGCTGCGAGGACGGCTACGGCCGCCCAGATTATGTGTCCGAGAGTTCGTTTCATGATTGAGAGTCTGTGCGCGGATCAGAATTTCTGCAGCCTGCTCAGCATTGCCGCCATTCCAGGCGCCGGAACGGAATGGATCGTCTTCCAGTCCTTGCTGAGCGTGCCGATGTAACGCATTTGCTTCCTGTCGGCCCCTAGGAGAATAACGTAGTAACCCTGCTGCGGATACAACAGGGCGCGGTATTGGAGTGCGCCGGTTTCGGGGCTCCACCGGTCCTCGGCCGGGTTACCAAGCCGCCGGACGACGGTAAAATAGTCGTCGCGCGCGGTCAGCCCGGTGTCGGACTGCATCACGGCGCGAAGCCGGAATCCCCCATCGCGAGTGGTCGAGATCATCAGCACGTATGCGAGAATCGCCACCACCATAACTATGCCGATGAGCCGGCCGATGGCCGCTTCGGAGCGTTCGAGACGGATGCCCACAATCGGCGCGGGAAGGTCCGCGGCCGGCAGGCGCTCCACGTTTGAAGCCGGCGCGGCGGGCATCTCGATCACGCGCCTCTGGTGCGGCCATATGCTGCCGGCCCTGTACTCCAGTTCCTTCACAAGGCCCACGATCACCACGGGGTCCTCCACGCTTGAAATCTCGCCAAGGAACCGGCGCGGGATCCAGATCTCCATGCCTGTGCGGGCGTTCGACACCAGCATCTCTGACCACGTGGACTTGCTATAGAGCCACTCGTTATGTTCGATGTTCAGGATAGGCGGGTAGAAACAGAAAGGTCTCACGCCGAGGTGGTCGAGAGGCGCTGGGATGGGAGCGACCGGCATCCGCTAACCTATATCCAGCGTCGCGAGAAAAGTCTCCACGTCGGCCGCTTCGACCGCAACTTCCCGCTTCGCGTCCTCGGGTGTCGGCCGCTCGTCGAACGCCTGAAATAAGGCGAGCTTGGCGACTGCGTAACGCTCGGTGGAATTCAGCGGACGTCCGTTCGCTTGTTCCCACGCGGAAACCGCGGCTTCGGCGACAAAGATGGAGTGGTTGGCGTCCGTGCGGCGGTCGCTCGAAACGCGAAAGACGTACTGCGTTCCACTCGAGGAGTTCCGCTCCGCGGCGCGGCAACCTTCGTAGAAGTATTGATACACGTAGCCGCTTTGCCCCGAATACGTTTTTTGCCTGCGAATGGACGGCGCGCCCTTGAGGGGCGCTTCCTTCGCGGCGCGGAACCATTTCAACATGGCAAGTTCATCTTAGCAAAACGAAGTCCGCCGCCGGCGATCTTGATGGCGTTGTCGCGGCCTGTCTCTACATCTGGCCGCGATTCCACATCCGCGCCCAGTTGAATTCCAGTTCCAGCGCCAGCGATCTCGCGAGGCCATCGAGATCCGGGAACAGCGTCGCGTATGTGATGTTCATACGGTACAACTCCCGCATACCCTTGTCGCGGACCGCGGCCAAACGCAGAACGAATTTCACCAGCGCCTGCTTCGCATTCGGATATCCGCTCAGGATGTCTTCCACCGGACGGTCCACCGTGCCCGGCACGACGAACGTTCCCGACTGCGCGATCAGACGCCGGTTCATCGCCTCCGGCTCGCCCACCCAGACGAAGGGCGTCTTTGCCTGCATGAAGTGCTTACGGTAGTTGCCCTCTCTCCGCGGGTCCATTTCGAGCGGGTGGATGACGTCGCCGGCTATTGTCTGGCTCTCCACGTAGCGGATCTCGGCCGGGTTCACCGCCCAGACGGCCGCATCCACTGTAGCCCGTTCCAGCGCGAAAAACGCCGCGACGTATGGAGACCACGTGAAATCGAGCAGCCTTGTCGGCGCCCCGTGGTGCTGCATCAGCGCCAGCCATTCGAACTCCGCGCCCGCGGCTGGCGGATGCTCCAGGAAATGATGAGCCTTGCGTTTGAAGATCCGCAGGATGCGCTCTTCCTGATCGATCCACTCCCCGGAACTGATCTTGAAATTCAGAAATTGGCGCGACAGCGCGCTCAACAGAGGCCAGCGGGCGTCGGCCTGACCGCGAAATGCCCAGTTCGCGTAGGGAGTGTCCGTGATAAGGCGGAGATACTCCTCCCAGGTATCGATGCGTTCGATGGCGTAGCTTGGCATTAGTGTCGAGCCTCAGGCCCTTCCTTTCTCCCGCGCCTGTTCGCGCGCGCGGCGAATCTCTTCCAGCCGCTCGCCGATCCGCTTCTCCACGCCGCGGTCTGTCGGCACGTAGTAGCGCTTTCCCGCAAGCGAAGCCGGCAGGCACTCCATCCCGCCGACGCCGCCCTTAAACTGGTGCGCGTGCTGATAGCCCTCCGCGTATCCAAACTCCTTCATGAGCTTCGTAGGAGCGTTTCGGAGATGCATCGGCACGGGTTCCGTGACGGTCTTTTCCACGTCGTCTCCCGCCGCCCCGAGCGCGCGGTACGAGGCGTCCGACTTCGGAGCTACCGCGAGGTAGATCGCCAACTGCCCCAACGCCAAATCGCCTTCGGGGATTCCTAGAAAATGCACCGCCTGCATGGCGGCGATCGACTGTTCGAGCGCCTTTGGGTCCGCGAGTCCGACGTCCTCTATCGCCATCCTCACCAGCCGCCTCGCGATATACATCCGGTCCTCGCCCGCTTCGAGCATTCGCGAAAGCCAGTAGAGCGCAGCATCCGCGTCGCTCGACCGCACCGACTTGTGCAGCGCGGAAACGAGATTGAAGTGTTCCTCGCCGGATTTGTCGTAAAGCAGCACCCGCCTCCCGAGCGCATCCTCCACGGCCTGTTGCGTGAGGCTGTGGCAGCCTTCCGGTAACGCCGCCGCGGCTGCATCGAGCGTGTTGAACGCGGCCCGCCCGTCTCCTCCGGCGTGGATCGCGATCTGTTCTAGGAACTCTTCGGAGGCGTCGGCGCTAAGCTCGACCAGTCCTCGCTTCAAGAGGCCCACAATCTGAGGTACCGTCAGCGGGCGAAGAGCGTAAACCTTCGACCGGGAAAGCAGCGCGGCAATCACCTCGAACGACGGATTCTCCGTGGTCGCGCCGATCAGGATAATATCGCCCTTCTCCACGTAGGGGAGAAACGCGTCCTGCTGTGCTTTGTTGAAGCGATGGATTTCGTCGACGAAAACGATGGTGCGCCGCCCCAGCCGCCGCGACCGCTCGGCATCGGCCATCACCGTCTTGATCTCCTTGATCCCCCCCATCACCGCGCTGAACGGCACGAAGTCGCATTTCGTGAGACGCGCGATGAGGCTCGCGAGCGTCGTTTTCCCGGCGCCCGGCGGCCCCCAGAGAATCATCGACGAAATGGCGTCGCGCTCAATCTGCGCCCGCAGCGGACGTCCCGGTCCCAGAATGTGCTCCTGGCCCGCGTAGTCTTCGAGCGTCTGGGGCCGCATCCGGTCCGCGAGCGGCCGCTTGTGAAGACCCAGGTCCGCTTGCGGAAGCGGACTCGAATCGAAAAGACTCATGTCCGCGGAGACCTCTGGCGTGCCGCTTCGTACAGTAGAATCGCGGCGGCGGCCGCGGCGTTGAGGGATTCGACGCGCACGGTAGGGATGCTCAGATCCAGGGCGTCGCGCCGCAACTCCGGGCTGACTCCTCGGGCCTCGCTTCCGATGATGAAAGCGCACTTGCGCGTCAGATTCGCGTCCTGCGGCCGCGTGGAGGGACCGCGTCGCGGCACGGCCGCATAGATGTCGAGCTTGGCCTGCTTGAGCGCGGCGCGTGCGAGCGTGGCGTCGAGACCGTGGACGAAAGGCATGCGGAACATCGATCCGGCCGAGGCTCGCAGAAGTTTGGGATTGTGCGGCGCGACGGTGCCTTTCAGGAACAGAACGCCCGTGGCTCCGAACGCTTCGGCGGCGCGGACGATGGTCCCGGCGTTGCCAGGGTCCTGCACGCCGTCGAGTACGACGGCCAGGCCGCGGCCGCGAAACAGTTGCTCGACCGTCCACTCCGGCGGCCGGACGAGCGCGATCACGCCCTGGCTCGATTCGGTCTGCGAGAGGCTGGCAAAGAGCGCGTCCGCCACAATGGTAACGCGGACTCCAAGTCCTTTGACATGGCTATCGACGGTTGCCTGCACGGATTCCGCCGCCAGCACCGTCTTCACTTCACGATCGCTCCGCAGCGCTTCTTCCAGGAGATGAAAGGTCTCGGCCGCCCAATACCCTTCCTCGGTTGGCGTGCCACGCGCCAGCGCGCGGCGGACGCTCTTAAGCAGCGGATTCGCGGGACTCGATATGACTTCGGTTCTTGCCATGACTAAGGACAAAAAGGATTAGTATGATGTCAGAATACCTCGGATGAGACGGGCGATTTCCATCACCGCGGCGCTTGGGCTTTGCGCGTTAGCCGCGAAGCTGGGGTACGTGTCGGTGGAGATTGGCCGCCAGTCCTCTATCGAAGAGGCACAGCCCTCGGACGTTATCGTGGTGCTTGGCGCGGCGAAGTACGGACCGCGGCCCTCGCCTGTGTTCAAGGCCCGCCTCGACCACGCGTTCGAACTTTACGAAAGACGGCTTGCGCCGCGCATCCTGACAACGGGCGGCGCGGGCGGCGATCCGGTTCATACGGAGGCGTCGGTGGGGCGTACGTATCTGGTGCGGAAAAACGTCCCATCGGAGGCGATCATCGTCGAGCCCATTGGCAGCACGACCGCCTATAGCACCGCCGCCGTCGCCGAAATCATGCGGCGCATGGGCTTGAAATCGTGCATCGTCGTGAGCGACGGCTACCATATTTACCGTGTCAAGAAGATGCTCGAATTCCGGGGACTGACGGTTTTCGGCTCGCCGCGCCCCACCGTTCCGCGGGGAGATTTTAGAGAGTGGTGGCTCTACGCAAGACAGTCCGTCGGCTATCTGTTGTGGTCGATCGGAATCCCCGTGTAGGCTTTGGCGAGGGCTGCGGCGTGCGGCGGGGCGGGCGGGCGGAGCGCCGGGATAAACCGGCATGCAATAAGGAATGGAAGAGTCCTACAGGAAAGGAGGAGCGAATCCATCCTGACCCCGAGTCTTGCGGTGCGCATCGTGAGGTGCGGCCCGAAGCGTAGACAGGGGCAGCGACGGGCAGCGCATTGAGCTTCGAAACACAAACTGGGTCGCGGGCCTTGTCGTCTGAGGGGGAAGGCAACACGCTGTTCCGGCGATAGATCGCGAGCCGGGGCGGCGGACCCACGTAGTTAAAACCCACGTAGTCTGAGACCCCTGGCACGCCGTGACTGGGCGCAGCAGCGGCAGTCCGGCCGGAGAACCGCGCTCCGATCGGGGCGCTATTGCGGCACTTCCGCTCAAATGTGGGTGAACCTCCAGGCTAGAGAGCTTTTGTGAACGCCATTTGAGCGGCCCCCGACGCCAGACTATCACAATGGCCCGGTAAAGCGCCAAAACACTCAGGTCCAACCTAAGCCACTCGACGCGATGGGGGCTTGATCCGAAAGTCGACCTCGAGTCCCGCATCGGAAAGCATATTGACCAGGGTGTCGAGCGAAAATCGGCTGATCTTACCGCGCGTCAAATCAGAAACCCTGGGCTGACTCACCTTCAGGCGCTTTGCTGCGTCGGCTTGGGTCAAGCCTTCCTTTTCGATAAACTTTCGCAGCGCCGTCATCATCTCTGACCGGATGCGCAGGTTCCTGGACTCGGCGGGTGAGAAACCGAGATCGGTAAAAACGTCACCGCTGCCCATGGTGATCGTCGTGTCAATCGTGGTTTTCATGACTTTCTCCTTCATTTCAATTTCCGCGCCTCAATCAACGCAGCGTAGCGTTTCCTGCCCAAGTCGAGATCGGCTTCACGCGTCGCCCGGGTCTTCTTGACGAAGCAGTGGAGCACGTAGACAGCTTCCTCGTACCGGGCAACGTAGAACACCCGGTAGTCGTTGTCGCCGTGAACGCGAATCTCCATTACGCCCGAACCGACATCCGGCATCGGCTTAAAATCCTCAGGCACTTCGCCGCGCTGAACTAGGCCCAACTGGTAGCCCGCATCCGAACGAATGTCTGCGGGGGCCGCTTGCAACCGGGCCCGACTGTCACCCATCCAGGCGATTGGCTTCCGACTCGACACTTCCCGATTATACAAGAGTGGATATATTTGTCGAGCGAGGACGTCCATGGACGTCTTCGATTTCTGGCTCGGCTTTCCAGCCCGTATGGGGCGGCGGTTTCGCGACGATGAAGGCGGTAGTGGAACACAAAGGAACGGCGGATGAGGCCCGTGGATTTCGAGGACATCTTCCACGAACTCAGCCGCTTGCGCTGGCGGAAACAGGGCAACCGAATCCGCCATTTGGCGGATGGCCGATGAGAAGAACCGCGCCGCGCATGCGATCACAACCGGTTCAGCGATCTTCGTTGGAGAAGCAGAAATCCGTTGAACCTCGCACGCAGCGGACGTATTATGAGAGCAATCGCGATGTCCGCCTACAAACAGAAAGGCTCGAAGAACTGGTGGTACAAGTTCACTTGGCGTGGACGTCAAATTCGCGAGAGCACGAAGCAGCCGAACAAGCGCGTCGCCGAGCAAATTGAAGCGGCGCACAAGGCGGGCCTTGCGAAAGCGGAGGTCGGCATTCGGGAGAGGAGGCCGGCGCCGACGGTGCGCGAGTTCATCGACAACGACTTCACGCCGTTCGTGGAATCGCGTTTCGCCAGCAAGGCCAAGACGCTCGAATACTACCGGATCGGCCTCAAGAACCTGCGGGAGTTCGAACTGCTGGCGAACTCGCTGCTCGACGCGATCACCGGCGACAAGATCGCCGCGTTCATTACCAAGTGCCGCCAAGCCGGACTCGCCGTCGCCAGCATCAACCGGCAACTGGAAGTCTTGCGGCGGATGCCGAAGCTAGCCGTCGAATGGAGCAAGGTCGAGAAGCTGTTGCCCAAAGTAGAAATGCTGAGTGGCGAGAATCATCGTGAACGCGTCCTCTCCGCGGGCGCGGAAGATCGCTACCTTGCCGCAGCCTCCGCGCAGAGCTACCTGCTCCGCGATGTCGCGACCATTCTGCTCGACTGCGCCCTACGACCCGAGGAATGCTTCCGAATGCGCTGGGAGGATGTCCGCGACGGCGCGCTGCACATTCTCTTCGGCAAGACCGAAAACGCCCGCCGCACGATCCCAATGACGCATCGCGTCGCCGCGCAGCTCGACATGCGGCAAACAGACGCGACGTCCGAATGGGTGTTCCCCGCGCCGACGGCCACCGGACACATCGAGAAGTCAACGCTGAAGAAGCAACACAAGAAAGCGCTCGCCGCCGCGAACGTGGAACCGTTCACGCTCTACACCTTCCGCCACACCTGCCCGACGCGCTGGGCCGCGTTCATGGACCCGTACACGCTCGCCTATCTCGCCGGCCAAAGCGACTTCTCAACTACGCGCCGCTACGTGCATCCGCAGGCCGACACCATCAAAGCCGACATCGAGAAAGCAAGGGGTAGGCATAGAATTGGGCATGGTATGAAAGCGAAACGGCCGAGAGCAAGAAGCCGTCGGCTGTCACAACATTCAATGATTCCAACCAGATAAATGGTCGGGGCGAGAGGATTCGAACCTCCGGCCTCCTGGTCCCGAACCAGGCGCTCTACCAGGCTGAGCCACGCCCCGAAACTTCAGTGTAGACTACTTTACGCGGGAAGTACACCGCCCATACCACGAGCAAAACAGACCGAACGCTAGGTTCGAACTCCTAATTCAACACCAACACCGCCATCTTGCCGTCGGTGATCAGATCGTCTCCCGTCGCGTTCTGGCTGCGCCTTGGAACCGCTGGCCGGTCGACAAGGTAGGTCCGCTTCACTTTTCCACTGAACTGCAAATCGGATACGGTCTTTTGGCGCTCGTTGTCGATTTTGGGGTCGATCTTGTGAATGAAAGTTTTGTTCTCCGGAGAGTACTCGATGCCAATGTCATGCGTGGCCGAGGACACCCAAATCTCCCGTCCATCCTGTTCCCCGGCGCGCTTCCAGATCCGAAGGTGATGCCTCTTGGCGAAGGTGTTGTTCTGCTTCTGGAAGACCATGTCTGGCTTCTGACCGTCGAGAGTCAGTATCGACATCGGCGCTTCCTTGTAGCCGCGTTGCTCGGCCACTGCGCGGATCGTTTCGAGCACGCTTTCGGAAGTCCGTGCGGCCGCTGTGGTCCAACCGGCGGCGGCGAACGCGGCCTCTACCTGTTCCCGCGAACCCGCGAACATGAGGCTCGTGATATCGGATGGCTTTAGATCTTTCTCGGTTCGCGTCAGGAACGGCTGTGCGAGAACCGTCGCGCGCATGGCTGTGTCCGGCTCCGCCAAGTGCGCACTGCCGGATGGACCTCCCCATGCGACCGCTTTTGTCAGCTTAAGGATCAGTTCCACCCCCGGCTCGTAGGTGATGGAAGCATCGACAGGCTTCAACACCGCGCCCTTGGCGGCCCGCAGGATCTCGGAAAACTTCGCGGCCCGCTCGCTCAGCTTTTCCAGGCCCTTGTCGATTTGGGCGGTGATCGTTTCGGAACTCAGGATACCTGTAATGCGTCCGGTTTCCTCGACCGTCTCGCGGGCATTGTCCACGGCCGAAACTCTTGCGGCAATCGTTGTTCTGACGTTCCCCGCCTCCAACTGCGTGAACTCGAGATCCAGGATCGCCCGTTCCCCCGCTTTGTTCTCAACGGCCACGACGGTACCGGTCACAATGGCGCCCGCCTTCGCAACGGCCGACGCGATCAGGACGGCTTCCACACGGTCGCCCGCCTTCGACGAGGCAGTCGCCACCTTCGTCTTCAGGCGGACCTGGAGTTCCGTGCCGGCGGGGATTTCCGCGGCAACCGCCGCAATCGCCCAGAGGACCGCTATTAGGGCCGGGATCAATGCGCGCATGCAACTATACTAACGTGCCCGGCTAGATTCGGTTGCAGCTCACCGCGCGCTGTGGGGTGGACTGAGATCGACGCAACGAATACGATGAATAAGCGCTCTGAAGGAGACGACGGATGGAAACGTTTTGGTTGAACTCGATGGGGTCCGGCATGTTCGGGCTCAAGCTCTCGGTACTTGAGAAGATCGCGCGGCCGATTCTGGTTTATGCCGTGATGGTGTTGTTCCTGCGTCTCTTCGGGAAGCGCGAACTGGCTCAATTGAATCCGTTCGATCTGGTGGTGTTGCTGTCCCTCTCCAATACGGTGCAGAACGCGATCATCGGGGACGACAATTCAGTGACGGGAGGGGTAATCGGCGCGTTCTCCTTGATGGCTTTCAATTACCTCGTAGTGCGGTTCTTCTTCAAGCACAGGCGGCTCGACCAAATTCTTGAGGGCACTCCCGCCGTACTCATAGAGAATGGGCGGCTCAAGCAAAAGGCGTTGGCCAAAGAGTTGCTGACAGAGCGGGAGTTGGCGACGGCGGCCCATCGGCAAGGCTTCAAAAAGCTTTCGGAAGTTAAACGGTGCGTAATCGAACCGGGGGGCGGTTTTCTAATGGAAGGGAACGAACCGCCTGCCGGGGAACGGCAGCACGCCGAGTTGTTGGCGCGGCTTGACAAGCTCAGCCTTGAAATCGCCTTCCTGCGGGGCGGGGTCGCATAAATGGCGCGCGAAGCTGGCGTTCAGGCACGAAATGCAGCGCCCCTTCTAGCGTTTGTTCTGCTTGGCGGCGTCTGGTTGTGTCTGGCGGAAGACCCGCCCGGCCCGAAGATTCTCCGTCCCATGGACCGCTCCTCTCTCGCTTCAGGACCACTGGTTCTGATTGCCCGCACAGCCGGAAAAGCGGAATTCCGCCTCGACGGGAAAGCGGTTCCCGGCACGCAACCCGCGCCCAACGTGTTGTTCGCGGCGGTCACCGTGGCGAGTGGACCCCACGAGGTGGCCTTGGTAACCGCCGCGGGCGAAGAAAAGATCGGCTTTTTCGCCGGTCCGAAGCCGCCTGAGGGATTTCTGCCGTTCAGGATCCATCCTCCAGGCGCGGGCTGTGA
>SHUI01000172.1 GCA_009697455.1 Bryobacterales bacterium | reverse complement strand
GTCGGCAGCATGTCCGAAATGGTGGAGGTAAGGGAGGAAACGCCGCTGCTTTCCACCGCCGAGTCCTCCCTCGGCCAAGTGGTCGACCAGCGCCGCGTGCAGGAGTTGCCTTCCTTCGGCGGCAGTCCCATGGTTCTGGTGCAACTCGCGCCGGGCGTCATCAACTCAACCGATATGCGCCTTGCCAAGGCCGGATCTTTCTCGATCAACAAGAACTCCCAGTTCTCAACCGACGGCGCCGGCACGTACAACAACGAATTCACGCTGGACGGCGTCTCGAACACACAGGCGCAGGGCACTTCGGGCCGCGTCGGGTTCATTCCGCCTCAGACCTCCGTCTCCGAATTCAAAGTGCAGACGGCTTCCTACGACGCTTCCGTCAGCCACACCGTGGGGTCCCTGGTAAACGTGAGCACGCGTTCCGGCGGCAACGATGTGCACGGAGAGGCTTATTGGTGGCTCCGCAACGCGGCCTTCGATACGCCGAACCTTTTCCAGAATCGCGTGGGTCAAAAGCTCCCCGTCTATCAGGACAACCGGTATGGCTTCTGGCTGGGCGGCCCGGTTTACCTGCCGAAGCTCTATAACGGACGCAACAAGACATTCTGGTTCTATAACTGGGAAGCCAATACGTTCGGCATTCCGCAGTCCTTCACCTCGTCGGTTCCGACGGAAAGAATGCGTAACGGCGACCTTTCCGAACTGCTCGCCCTGGGCGCGTCCTACCAGCTATTCGATCCTCTGACCACAACGGCAGTGGCGAACGGGCGTTTCCAGCGGCAGCCGATCCCGAACAACGTTATCCCCGCCAGCCGCATCGACGGAATTGCGCGGAACATACTCAAATACTATCCGCTGCCCAATCAGGCAGGCACGCGTGACGCGCGCAATAACTACTTCAGCACCGGGAAGGCGCTCGAAGAAACATGGGTTCACCTGATCCGTCTGGACCACGCCTTCACGCAGAACCATCGCGCGTTTGTGCGTCTCAGCAAGGACTTCTGGCAGGAGGACAAGAACCGCGTCTTCACCACCGGCGCCAACGGGATCATACTCAACCGCCAGAACGAAGGGCTCACGGTGGACGACGTGATTGTCGTTAACCCCTCGTTCTTGGTCAACTTCCGTTATGGCCTGACCTACGCGAATTTCACCGAGTACCGCCAGAGCCGGGGTTTTGACCTCGGCACGCTCGGCTTCTCTCCGTCGTTTACGAGGCTGGTCTCCCGGGATCGCGCTACGTTCCCCAACATCCAACTCGGTTCCTTCACGCAGCTTTCCAATTGGGAGACCGGCGATGGCGGCAACTATTCGACCACGCATAACGCCGCCGCGACCATCACGAAACTGCGGGGCAACCACAGCATCCGCTTCGGGGGGGATTTCCGTGTTTACCGCGAAAATCAGGGACGGTTTCCACTCGCGGTTTCACCGCAACTCGCCTACTCTTCCACCTACGTCCGCGGTCCGCTCGACAACGCGGCGGCGCAACAGGTGGGCGGAGAGTTTGCGTCATTCCTGCTGGGCATTCCAGCCGGGTAGCTTGATCGCACCGCGAGCCTGGCTGAACAGGACAAGTTCCTCGGAATCTTTGTCCATGACGACTTCAAGATCAACTCACGCCTGACAGCCAACATCGGTCTCCGCTACGAAGTCGAGTCGCCCCTGACCGAACGGTATGACCGCTCCGTTGCCGGCTTTGCGTTCGGCCAGTCGAATCCCATCGAGGCTCAAGCCAAGGCGAACTACGCAAGATCGCCCATTCCCGAACTTCCCGCCGGCGAGTTCCGGGTCCTTGGCGGGCTGACGTTTGCGAATGCGGGCGGCAACCCGCGGAAATACTGGACCGGGGAAAAGAACAACTTCGCGCCCCGGGTGGGATTGGCCTTTCAGTTCAGGCCCCGCACCGTGTTTCGCGCCGGCTACGGCATCTTCTTCGATACGCTCGGTGTGAACAAGACCGATTCCATCCAGACCGGATTCAGCCAGTCCACTCCGGTTCAGGCGTCTCTCGACAACGGGTTGAGTTTCATTGCCACGAATGCCAACCCCCTTCCGAATGGCCTGATCGAACCGCGCGGCGCGTCGGGTGGCTTGAGTACGAACCTGAATCAGAACCTCTCCTTCTTCGAGCGTACACGGAAGCATTCCTACGTGCAGCGCTGGTCATTCGGGCTGCAACAAATGCTGCCGGCCCAGTTCCTCGCCGAGGCGACCTACGTTGCAAGCCGCGGGACCCGCCTGGGAGTCGCGCGCGAACTAAACGTGACACCGGCGCAGTACTTGAGCACTTCGCCGGTTCGGGATCAGCGAACAATCGACTTTCTCAGCCAGACATTCCCGAATCCCTTCCAGGGTACGAACCCCATTTACGGGGCGAATATCTCCCGCGCCAACCTGCTTCGTCCGTACCCGCAGTTCGGCAGCGTGACGTACAGCGAACCATCGGGCTACTCGTGGTACCACTCGCTTCAGACCCGTCTCGAGAAACGCTTCAGCAAGAGCTACACGTTCCAGATCTCATACACGTAGTCCAGGTCCATGGAGGCGGTGGAATTCCAGAGTTCGGTTGACGCACGCCCGTACGAATCCTTGTCGGCCCTGGACCGTCCGCACCGCTTCGTCGCAAGCGGAATTTGGGAGATCCCCGTCGGGCGCGGCAGGTCGTTAGAATCCAATCTGCCGAAGGCCGTGGAGTTCCTAGTGGGCGGATGGCAGTTGAACGGAGTGCTGCAAAAGCAGAGTGGGCCGCCGCTTGGCTTTGGCGACGCCTGGACTCTCTTCACCGGAGATTCAACGAAAATCGCGCTCCCGAAAGACCAGCGGAACCCGGACCGCTGGTTCAATACCGATGCCGGCTTCAACAAGAATGCCGCTCAGCAACTGGCAAACAACCGGCGAGTCTCTCCGCTGCGTTTCAATAATATTCGCGCCGATGGGCAGTCCCGTTGGGATCTCTCGGTCATCAAGAGTTTCCGCGTCACGGAGAAGGTGAAGACCCAGTTTCGCGCCGAATGTCTCAACGCATGGAATCACCCGAACCTCGGGACACCGAACACGACGCCTACCAATGGATCGTTCGGCGCCGTCACGTCCCAGGATGTTCCGCGATCCTGGCAATTCTCCCTCAAGGTGAGTTTCTAACGCTCAGTTTCGTAAGAGTAAACTCCAATCGAAGAATGGGCCTGAAGGCGGGAGCGGAACAACGCGTTGCGGGACCACTCCGTTGCGCCCGGCCCGTGAGGCTGCCCACGAGCCTCTCCTCGCGTGGGCCCGACTGTGTATATACTGAATGGCAACTGGCCGCCAGATGGAAGATCCGCTTTGCGAGAAGCGGAGGATCTTGGGCCGCCGGCAAACAGGAGGTTCGGCATGTTCGCAGGCATTCGCTGCTTGTCCCGGCTGGCTCTGATTTCCTTTGCGGCCGGCTTGGCCATCCACGCACAGACCGCCCAACTCACCGGGCGTGTCACCGACCGTAGCGGGTTGGTTGTTCCGGAGACGAAAGTCACCGCCACCAACGAGGCGACGCGTATCAGCCGGGCCACCGCCACCAACGTAGAGGGCTACTACACTCTTCCGCTGCTCAATCCCGGCTCTTACGAACTGGTGTTGGAGAAGACCGGGTTTCGCGCGCTGAAGAAGTCCGGTATCCGTCTGGAGGTAGCGCAAGTCGGGAGGCTGGATTTCTCGCTGCAAGTGGGCGACGTTGCGGAGACTATTACGGTAAGCGAAGTTTTGCCGATCCTTACCACCGAGAGCGCGACGATTCGGCAAGTCATCGGGAGCAAGAAAATTGTGGATCTTCCGTTGAACGGGCGCGACTTTACCCAATTGGCCACCCTTGTGCCGGGCGCTGTGACCGCCGGCACGAGCGGCAACGTCAACAGCCCGAACATCATCGTTAACGGGAGCCGCCGGTCGAAAACGGTGTTCATGCTGGACGGGTTGAGCGTCACCAATCAGAATTTCGATGGCGCCAACATCGTGCCGTCGGTGGACGCGATCCAGGAGTTCGCCGTGCAGTCTAATGCGTTCGCCGCCGAGTACGGGCAGGGCACGGCGGTGATCAACATCTCGCTGAAATCGGGCACGAACACGTACCACGGAAGCATCTTTGAGTTCCTTAGAAACGAGGCTCTGGACGCGCGGAACTTCTTCAATCTGACCGGAGTGACGCCGAGGATCCGCCAGCACCAGTACGGAGTGACTCTGGGCGGGCCGCTTACGATTCCTCGGCTGTACCGCGGTAAAGACCGGACATTCTACTTTGTCAGCTACCAGGCTAGCCGGAACCGCCGCCCTTCCACGACGAACGTGGCGGCGCCCACCGAGGCGATGCGCGGCGGGGATTTCTCGCAGCGCCGTGTAATCGTGGATCCGGCTACGACGCGGCCCGACCCGAATCGCCCGGGATCTTTCCTGCGCGATCCCTTCCCGGGAAGCCGGATTCCATCGAATCGCATAGCCCCGCAGGCACTCTACTTTCTTCCCTTTTTCCCGCTGCCGAACACCGCGGCCGGCACGTATACCCAGGCCCCGGCACGCATCGCGGATTCCGACCGGCTGGACGTGCGGTTCGACCACCAGATTCGCTCCTCGGACTCGCTTCAAATGGGGTACAGCTTGCTCGAGTTCAGCAACTATAACCCGGGGCCGTTTCCCAAGAATGGCACCAGCACTCTGGACGTCCGGAGCCAGCGGGCCAATCTTGGATACATACACATGTTCACGCCCACAATGATCAACGAACTGCGGCTGGGCTACCTCCGCTCCGAATCGTTGACGGGTTCCCCCGAGATTGGCGGTACCAACCATACGGTGCAATCCGGAATCGGCGGGTTCGAAGTGCAGAGCCGTGCGCACCCGGGCTTCCCGGGAATACAGCCGACCGGCTATCAGGGACTTACCAACCTGGCTTTCAGCCCGCTGCCGTACCGCGACAACAAGTACGACGTGAGCGACTCGCTGACTTGGATCCGCGGGCGCCACAACTTTAAGGCCGGAGCGAATCTCCGCCGGTATTCGACAGCTACCATCAATGGCGCGCACAGCCGTGGTCTGTTTACGTTCACCGGCACTTACACTCAGGACGGCTGGTCCGATTTTCTGCTGGGCCTGCCTTTCAACGGACAGCGGTCGTTTCCGCGCAACCTGTTTGGGATTCGCGATCTGAAGAACGAACACTTCTTCGTTCAGGACGACTGGAAAGTGTCGCCGCGATTGACCCTGAACGTGGGTATGCGCTACGAACTAAACCACCCGCATATTCGGGTCAACGACCAGATGATCTCCACCGACCTCGGCCTGCGGAAGATCGTCATCCCGGATGGCGCGTTTAAGCGAAACCCGAAGGGCGGGCAGCAGGTTTCGGATTTTCTCTACCCACTTTTTCAGGATGTCATTGTATCCGCAAGCCAAGCGGGAATTCCTCAGGCTCTGCGGCACCTGGACAAGAACAATTTCGCTCCGAGGCTCGGAATGGCGTGGCGTCCGGGGAGCGGCGATTTCGTCATCCGCGCGGGCTACGGCTTCTTCTACGGACTTGTGCAGGGTAACCGTCTGGAGAGCACGATGGGCGGAGTGCCATTCCAGGCGGACGAACTGTCGAACTTCAATACGACGCCAGCCCCGTCGAGGACCCTCTCCAACATGTTCGAACCCCTGTCGGCCGGACTGAACCTCACGCCCACCAACTTCTTCCAGGCCGATCCCTACCAGCGTGACCCCTATTTCCAGCAATGGAATCTGACGCTGCAGAAAGTGGTGGCTCAGGTGGTCTCGCTTGAAGGCGCATACGTGGCCAGCAAGGGCACGAAAGTGGAGTTTTCGCGGCCGATAAACATCCCTCGCCCCGGACCCGGCGTCATTCAGGACCGCCGCGAGTGGACGCGGTTCGCCACCGGGACTTTCGTCGAAAACTCGGGTAACACGAACTACCACGCGTTTCAGGGCAAGGTCGAATTGCGGTCGTGGCGCGGCCTGTCGTGGCTGGGATCGTACGCGTTCGCCAAATCCATCGACAACCTGAGCGACGATGTGCAGACTTCGTCGGCCCAGGACCCGAATGATCTTCGTGCCGAGCGCGGCCTCTCCTCGTTCGACGTCAAACACCGTTTCGTCGTCAGCGGAAACTACGAACTGCCTTTTGGCCGCAAACTGCGCGGCGTGGCGGCGATTCCGGCCAAGGGCTGGGAAATCGGAAGCATCGTTACGCTCCAGACTGGAACGCCTTTCACTACCAGCATCGCAACCGATGTGGCGAACACCGGCCGGAGCATGCGGCCAGACCACGTCGGCAGCGGGAAACTTTCCGAGCGCACGCTGGCGCGGGATTTCGACGTTCAGGCCTTCCGCGTGCCCGCGCAGTTCACCTACGGCAACAGCCCCCGAAACGTGCTGTACCGAAGGGGCTTCAAGAATTGGGATTTCGTGGCGTTGAAGAACCAGAATGTGGCGGATCGATTCCAGGTACAGTTCCGGGCGGAATTCTTCAACTTTACCAACACACCTGCGTTTGGAGCGCCCGTTTCGAACATCCAGGCCGCAAATGCGGGCCAGATCCTTTCGGCCGGCGAGCCTCGATCCATCCAACTGGCCTTGAAGGTAGTCTTCTGATGCGTCTCCGGCTGCTGGTTCCGTTGGCTTGCGCGCTCCAACTGCCCGCGAGCTTTCGAGCGTCGGTGGTCAAGATCGACATCACTCCAGACACGCCCCAGTATCTGCGGGGCTATCAGGAGCGCAAGTCGGAGGGCATCCACGACCGCATCTATCACCGCATTGCCGGGATGGATGATGGAAAGACGCAGTTCTTCCTGGTATCGAGCGATCTCTGCGTGGCATCGCCCTCGTTCTACGACGAGATGGCGATCGAGCTTGAGAAGGCAGGTGTTCCGCGCGGCCGCATGTGGTGGGCTCTAACGCATACCCACTCGGCGCCTGAGGTCTGGCCTCCGGGATTGTCGCTCGTGATCATGCCGGAACGATACCGTCATGCGCCGGATCTCGCTTACACGGCGCGCGTGAAGCAGTCCCTCATCTCAGGCGTGCTTGAGGCGCGGGCGAAGCTGGCACCGGCTCGCCTAGGCGTCGGTTGGGGTTTTTCGATGGCCAACATGAACCGCCGGGCGCGGGACGTGGAGGGACCGGTGCGGCTCGGTCTGAATCCCGAGGGTCCGGTGGACCGCTCAATCGGTATGATCCGGATCGAGAAGGCGGATGGTTCGCCGCTGGCGCTCATTGCGAACTACGCCATGCACGGTACCGCGCTCGGAGGCAGGAATCTGCTGATCAGCGGCGACGCGCAGGGAATTGTGGCGGAGTATGTGGAATCGAAGCTGCACGCGCCTATGTTGTACATAAACGGCGCCGCAGGCAACATAGCGCCGCTGTATGGCGGCGCGGCGGATTTCAAATCCGGCATCACCCAGTTCAGGGTGCTGCTGGGCGACAAGATTGTGGAAGCGAGCCGCAGGATCGCGGCGCTAACGGACGAGGTTTCGTTTCAGACCGGATCCAATGTGATCGAGACGCCGCGCAAGGCTGGACTAGGTTGGGTGGAACCGTTGAAGGACTTCCTGCGGATCCCGGCCGGCGGCCCGGCGCTGATCCGGGTTCCCGTATCGTACCTCCGCATCAACGGCGACACGCTGCTGTGGGCGGCGCCGCTCGAACTTTTCTGCGAGATCGCCCTTCAGGTGCGAAGCCAGTCCCCGTATCCGTTCACATTCTTCTTCGGCTACTCTAACGGCGTACTCGGATACCTGCCTGCTAAGTCGGAGTTCCCGGGGCAGGGCTACGAAATCAACGTGACGCCGTTCACCGATCAGGCGGAATCGGACTTTACGCAAGGCGTAGTTGCCCATATCCGCGGCATGGCGCGATAGCACCGTCAAGAGCCACGGATTCCGGGATGAATAGACGCGCCCGCAAGACGCGGATCGCGCGGGTTATTCTTCTTTCAGCGCCGCGGATGAGAGCGCTGCGATGAGAAGCGCTCCCAATTGCTCGAATCGCCCGAATGAACTTTCGGGCTTGGCCGTCGAGTTCAATCTAACGACGGCGGAAGAAGTTACTGCAATGGACGGGGATTCTCTGGCCGCCGCCGGTAGAAAGGCAGCCGGCGAGTCTCAATGAAACGCGTTGTGGGGGCTGACCCGTGCAACGGCAAGTCTTCAACTATCCGTCGTCTCAAAACAGGTAAAGGGGACTTCTTAGAGTGGGCTCGCTGCGAACGCGCACTTCTCTTTTTTTCCATAGCGTGGATTCTGGATTGGCCAATTATCGGCGGGAGCCTTGCTGCTGGCCGAGGGAACGCGATCTCTTCAACGTGGCGGTCGCGTTAGCGTCCGTGCACCATAACGAGTCGTTGCCCCTGTCCGCTCAGCGTATTCGCGCAGAGAAGCCTCAGGGAACGACGCAGCCGGACGGCCCTGCGCGCGTGTTGCTCGCTGTGATTGCGCGGCGCCCGCAGGCGAGCGTTGAGCTAGCCAGGAGTCCCTACCGCACTGCTGTTGCCAGTGCCATGGAAGCCCAATTGGTCGCCGCGGCGGAAATAAACTGATCGGGTCCATGGGGGAAGTCGCTGTCAAAATAGGGTTGGATGGGTAACGTGCGAGTTCGGACGTACCACGATCCATCCTCGAGTTGAGAGTTCAGCAGAAACCGAACGCCGCTCCGGTGGGCTGGACTGGCCGCCGTGAGCGCGCGAGACTCCGTCAGCGCCACCAAGGCTTGGCCGGTGGCGTAGGCGTCGCTGGCAAGCGATGAGATCTGGGCCCATCCGCCATCGGGCCGTTGAAGCGCGATCAGGTCGCGCCCGGACTTCCGGATCACTTCCCTGCTCCCGCCGCCCCACGTCATACCCAAGATCTGAAACACGCGATCTTCGTTCGTTTTCGGTTGAGCCTTTTCGAGCCAGGCAACGGCTAGTTGAACGGCCCTGTCATACTCAGCGCGTCTGCTGGGGGGACCGTATTTTTGAACCGCCCTCATCGCGGCGGCCGTGATTTCGATGTCACTCGCTTCGAGTGGCGGACGGAGCGCCTGCCTGCCCCAATTTCCGTCGCGTAGCTGACGATTCTTCAGGTAGTAGGCCCAGACGTCGGTCGTGGGATCGGGCGGATACTCTCCCGCCGCCAACCCTAGCAGGATGTAGCCCGCCGTATCCGATCCTCCGGGAATTCCGACGCCCTCCAGACCGCGCTCGCGATTGTCGTCAAGGAACGCGGCCACCCGCCGCAACTGCGCACGCACAGCGTCCTCGTTCACGCGGATGCCGCTTTTTCGGGCGGCGGTCATGGTCATAGTGGTGAGCGAATTGTTGTGGCAGGATACGCATCCCGCTTTCGCGAGGAACGCGACGTCCGCTCGCAGCAGCAATGGAAGGCTCCTCTCGATCGCGGCTCGAACGGAGCCCGCCGGCTTCGGCTTCGCGACGGGTGGACTCGACGGCTGTTTCTCCATTGCACCGGCTTCGACGAGCAGATCCACCAGCGCCGTTGGCCCCTGACGCTTCGCGAGGTCGAGAACACTCCCGCCAGTGGATGTCTTACCGTTGATATCCGCTCCACGGCGGATGAGTGCTTTGACGGTATCAACTGGAATCGGTTGCGAGGATTGCGCGACGGCGGAAAGCAGATCGGAGCCGGCCCGAGCGCCGCGATCGAGCAGCATGTTGGTCATTTGGAGGTTGCCCGAGCGGACGGCGGCAGTCAACGCGCTATTCAGATCTCCCGGTTCGGCGAACTTCAGCAACATCTCAAAGCAGCGGGCGCAGCCCACCGGCAGCGCGGCTGCCAGGGGAAGGGGCTTCTTGTCCGCGTCACGGTCCAACAGGAATTGCAGGGTGTCCGCGTCCCCGGCCCCCGCGGCCATCGAAAGGGCCGTTCGGCCGTCGGAAAGTCGCGCGGAAGGGTTTGCGCCGTGCTTGAGGAGCAGATTTACGACGGCGCTCGACCCGGCCCGGCCCGCCGCGATCAGCAGAGCGGTACGGCCTTCGCCCGACCGCGCATCGACGTCCGCTCCATGAGACAGCAGAAGCGCGGTCTTCTCAGGGCTGTCGACGGCATACATCAGGGCAGTTCCGCCGGCGTCGTTGCGCGCATTCGGATCCGCGCCCTTTTCCAGAAGCAATCGCATTTCATCCGCGCCGCCGTAGAGCGCGGCGTACATCGCCGGAGTCCAACTACCGGGACCTTTCCGGTTTACAGCCGCAGGATCGAATTCCAGTCGACGGCCCTCGCGAAGGGCGTTCATGATTTGGACAACCGCGGGATCCGGCGTCGAGGCGGGAGTGTCTTGCGACAGCGCATCCGGCCATTCGGCCCCTTGGT
>SHUI01000171.1 GCA_009697455.1 Bryobacterales bacterium | reverse complement strand
ACGACGTTCGGGTCGCGCTCACTGAAGAGCTCGGACTGAATGAGTTCTCGCTCGATCGACCAGGCACGGCGCATGCGCCACCAGGAGGAGACCATTTCTTCAATGAGACCGGCTTCGATGCCGTCTGTGGGGAGGAAGCGGTCGAGGAACTGACGGTGGAGTTTGTTGAAAACTTCGGTGTCTTCGCCTTTGAGGAGGATGGAGGTGGCGAGAAGACCATGGCGGTAAGCGTTCATAGCGGAACGCGCGATGCCGGCGGGAGTTTTTCGTCCCTTGGCAAGAGCGCCGTTGGCACGGGCGGCATTCAGTTTACGTTGAGAACTCATAGGCAAAGTTACCTTCCGGGAACAGGGTACACCCTGGCGCGGGGCGGTCAGGGGTTAGGTGAATTGTTACCGGATAGAGGCAGACGCGATCGAGTTTGCGCGGAGAGGCGCTTTTTTGCGGGTGTCAGGTGGGATGACGCTTTCAGGCGCGTGGACAAGAACTATTTTTCAAAGTCTGTGACTGGGGGGCTGGGGAAGGGTGCCGGTGTTCGAAGTCAGAAGTGAAGCCCGCGGGGCGAACATCCGGCGAATGTCGCGTGGAGTGTTAGACAGATCGGTGACGGCGCGTGCCGTGCTGAGTACTTTTAACCCCTATGTATACTCCCAGTACAATGGCTTCGCTCTATGCAAGCGCTTCGGCGATCAGCGTACCCGAATTGACCGTCGCCCGCTCCGGACGCCCGTTGTGAAGGAAAGTCAGATTAAGGTGGTTCAAGCCCAACAGGTGCAGAACGGTGGCGTGGATATCGTGGACGTGATAGGGCTTGTCGACCGCGCGGAAGCCGATTTCATCGGTGGTCCCGATCGCCTGTCCGCCTTTCACGCCTCCGCCCGCCATCCACATGGTGAATCCCCACGGATTGTGGTCCCGGCCGTATTTTTCCGGGTTCAGGCCGGTGGAATTCGTATCCGTGAAAGGAGTACGCCCGAACTCTCCGCCCCAAACCACGAGCGTGCTTTCCAGGAGACCGCGCGACTTCAGGTCCGCCAGCGAACCCGCGACCGGTTTGTCGGAAACCGCGCACCACTTGGAGTGATTTTCCTCCAACTGGCTGTGCGCATCCCATCCGCTTCCGCTTCCGCAATAAACTTCGCCGAAGCGCACGCCGTTTTCGACCAAACGCCGCGCCAGCAGGCAGTTGCCGCCAAATTTGGCCGTCACCTTGTCGTCCATGCCGTAAAGCTTCCTGGTGGCTTCCGATTCCTTGGCCAGGTCGACGATCTCCGGAGCCGCGCCCTGCATGCGGTAGGCCAGTTCGTAGGATTCCATTCGGGCGTCAAGCTCGTCTTCCGAAGGCCATTGTCCGGAATGATGCCGATTCAGCGCCTGGAGCAGATCGAGGCGGCTTCGCTGCTGACGGTCGCTGACATGCCCGGGCGGCAGAAGATCGAGGATGGGCGGGCCGTCCTTCTGCAAGTGCGTACCCTGATAGGTTGCCGGGAGAAATTCGGAGCTCCAGTTCGTCGGCCCGCCCCGGACAACTTTATCGTCGGTGAGCACGACGAACGCCGGCAGGTTCTGATTCGCCGCGCCCAAGCCATAGGTGGTCCACGCGCCGAGCGATGGGCGCCCGCCAGGATCGACCCGGTATTCATCTGCCGGACGGAACCTACGTGATTCAAGCCGTCCGCCGTGCTGTTTCCATTTGCGCTGCGACGGAACAAGCGGCATCCGGTGCGACCCGGTGGCACTGGTTACGGGAAGCTTGAACGATTCGGGCGTCCGCTCGCCGGCGAGCTTTTCGAGCGCAGGCTTTGGATCGAACAAATCAATGTGACTGGGGCCGCCTTCCATGAACAGCCAAGTCACGG
This sequence comes from Bryobacterales bacterium, assembly GCA_009697455.1. Taxonomy (GTDB): domain Bacteria; phylum Acidobacteriota; class Terriglobia; order Bryobacterales; family Bryobacteraceae; genus SYKU01. The sequence goes on along the minus strand of SHUI01000171.1, from coordinate 8,656 downwards.
ACTTCGCTTTCGGCGGATGATGCGGGCGCTTCGACGCCAGCGGCTGTTTATCCGCCGCAGCGCCGGAAGCGCGGGGCAAAACACCGCTATCGCCGAGCAGGTGCGACAATGCGAGCGCGCCAAGTCCCACCAAGGCGGCCGCTCTAGCCCGCGACGGCGCATCACCGGCAGCGGCGGCAACATCGGGAACCGGTGCGGCACTTCCCGCCGCGGCCTGCGCGGCAATGATATCCGCCTGGCGCGCGAGAAATGTTTGCGCCGTGTCTTTTTCCCACGGATCGGGCAGCCTCGAATAGGCCAGTGAGTAAGCGGCTTCCACCAGCCGCGCGGGATCGCCCGCGGCCTGATCCAACACGCGGCCGGCGAAATGCCGCGCCCATTCAGCGGTCAACTTGCCGTTGAGGAGCGTCAGCGCTTGCGGGGCCGTGGTGGTGCGGTTTCGGCGGGAGCAGGAATCATGCGAATCCGGAAAGTCGATCGCGCTCAGCATCGGATAAGGATCGTTGCGCCGCACGAAGATGTAGACGCTACGCCGGTTGTGCTCGCTTACGTCCCTGGCCAGATCCCAGCCGCCCACGGGCTTCGGCATGCCGGCCGGCAGAGGAGGAAAGACACTGCGGCCGCCCACGGCGGTGTTCAAGAGACCTGCCACGGCCAGCGCCGAATCGCGCACGGCCTCGACCTCCAGACGCTGAGGGGGAAAACGCCAGAGCAACTGATTGGAGGGATCCGCAACCCTCGCCTGCTCGCGATTGGAGGAAATTTGGCGATAGGTGCTGGAAGTCATGATCAGACGGTGAAGGCGCTTCAGGCTCCAGCCGTTCCGCACAAAATCGTCCGTGAGCCAGTCCAGAAGCTCAGGATGCGTGGGGCGAGACCCCATGATTCCGAAATCGCCCGGCGTCGCGACGATGCCGGTGCAGAAGTGATGATGCCAGACGCGGTTCACCATGACGCGGCCGGTGAGTGGATTGTCCGGAAGGCAGCGCCGAGGGCTTCGCGATCAAAGGAGGCCGGCTCGGGTCTGCCCATGGCCTCGATCACATCTCGTCCGAGACGGGCTGCGACCGCGCTTCCCACTCCGCCAACTGTTGCCGGTACTGCCGTACCTGTTCCGCCGGGGCCATGGGAAATCCATCGTCCTGGTTTACGTTGGCGAAGAAGGCCTGGAGTCGGTAGTAGTCCTGCTGGAGAATGGGATCAAACTTGTGATTGTGGCAGCGGGCGCATTCGAGGGTCAGTCCGAGGAAAGCCGAGCCTGTGACCGAGGTTATGTCGTGCAGCATCTCCTGACGCGCCATCAGGAGGTCTTTCTGATTCCCCTCTTCGGCGTAGTGCCTGTTGAAGGCGGTGGCGGTGCAGGCGTCGAAATCGGAAGGCCACAATTCGTCACCGGGGAGACGCCAGCAGTTCGTCGACGACTTTTTCAAATGCCCCGGACGATGAATCTTCGATAAAAGCGCGCACTTGCGCGGGCGCGGGAGGCAGGCCGGTCAGGTCGAAATACGCTCGCCGTATCGACGCGATCTTATCCGCGCCGGGCCCGGGCGAGATGCCCTTGGGCTCCAGTTTTCCAAGAATGAAAGCGTCGATGGGATTTCGAACCCAGTTCCGGTTGCCGACAGCCGGCGCCGCGGGCCGGCGTACTTTTTGGAAAGCTCAATACCGGCGTCGCTGCGGAGTGAACGGATCGGGCCCGGCGGCGGTCGCGGGGATCTGATTACCAAGCCTGATTTCCTGTGCGGCCGGTGGAGGCATTCGACCGCGCTGGGCGGCTTCGCTTCGATGGCGGCGGACGGAGGCAGGGGCGTTCGCGCGGGCGAGTGCGCCTGGCCCATAGGACTGCGCTGGGGACGTCTGGCGGCGCGCCGAAGTGAGGTAAACTCGGGTCATGGAAATGGCGGTGTCATGGGCGGCAAGGGGCCCAAGGCAGGCGACAAAAAGTGATTGGCTGCCCCACTGGCTGGAAAGGGTGATCCGGGCGTGGCCGTTCCTTTCGCTGGCATGCCTGTCGGCGGCCCACGCACAGGATCGCCTGGAACAGTGGCGTGCCGGGCCTGTCGTCTCGCTCGAGGCGAAGCTTCACCACGTGCAGGGAATCGATATCGAAGACGGGATCCTGTGGGTTTCCTCAGTGGATGCCAAAGCGAACAAGGGATACCTTGCCCGATTCGAATTGAAGAGCGGACGCCTCCTCGCACAAGTGGAAGTGCAGGAGGGACGGCGGATTCATCCAGGCGGGATCGCTCTTGACGGCGACTCGATTTGGGTGCCCGTGGCGGAGTACAACCGGCGGGGACCGACGACGATCGAGCGCAGGAACAAGAAGACGCTCGAAAGAATCGACAGCTTCAACGTAGACGATCACATTGGCTCGATCGCGGCCGGGCCGCGCGGACTTGTCGGAGGGAATTGGGATAGCGTCACTCTCTATCGATGGGATCGTGACGGCAAGGAACTGAGCCGGACGCTGAACCCGACAAAAACCGCGTACCAGGATCTGAAACTTGTGAACGGCCGGATGATAGGGTCCGGTCTGATTTCCCGTGGGGAAGGGGCGATCGAGTGGCTCGATCCGGATACCTTTGCGCTGGTGCGGCGGGTACTCGCGGGCAAGACCAGCCGCGGCGTACCGTTCACGCAGGAGGGGATGACGTTCCGCGATGGAACGCTTTACCTGCTGCCGGAAGATGGTCCCAGCCGCTTGTTCAGCTTTTCGGAGAGATAAATGTTTGGGATACGTGCGCACCTGATTTGGGCAACGCTTCTGGTGCTTTCCGGCGCGGCGGTGCTGATGGGTCAGGATCCGGGTCCGGCTCTCACGCCGGCCGAGGTGGTGCGAACGCAGATCACGGCGCTCAGGAACAACGACAAGCCGAGGAAGGACGCGGGCATCGCGACGGCGTTTCGGTTCGCGTCGCCGGGGAATCGCGCCGCGACGGGGCCGCTCGACCGTTTCATTCTGATGGTGAAGGGCCCGCTCTAGCGTCCGCTGATCGATTGCCGGACGGAGGAGTATGGCGAGATGGAGGTGAAGGGCGATGCGGCGCGGCAGATCGTCCGCGTCACGGAAGGCAGCGGCAAAACGGCCGTGTATTTGTTCACGCTCTCGAAGCAGAAGGAAGCGCCGTACAAGGATTGCTGGATGACGGATGGGGTGATGCGAGTTGCGGACGAGGCGGGGCCGGCGAAGATTGCGGGGACGGCAGGTTTATTCGCACGGGCGAAGCAATACGCGACCGAGGTGCTTGGCGAAATGGACTATTCGCTCGAAGGGGGTAGAGCGGGATTCATACAAGGGCCAGCAGGTCTGGCAAATTACGCTTGGGTTCCCGAAGCGACGGCCGGCGGCGCCTGAACTGATACGCATGCTTGGGGCTAGCTTGCCGCTGGAGTACAAGATTGTTTTGGTAAGTGCCTCAACTGGCGATCCGATCGCAATCAAACTGGCGAGTTGATGACGGATTTTGAGCGATTCGATCAGAATGTCCGCTCGAGGGGAGTTCTGATCGATACGAACCTGTTTGTGTTGCTCATCGCCGGCTTTGTGAATCGGGACCGCATCGCGAAGTTCAAACGTATTGCGAACTACACACCTGCGGATTGGGATCTGCTCGTGAGCCTTCCGGAGCCGATTCCGTTGCGATACGCCCTGCCGCATGTGCTTGCTGCATTAAGCATCCTGACAGATATGAAAGGCCCGAAGAACTGCCGATTTCGAGTCGACAGGCATGCATGTCGACGTACTATACGCGGCTCGGTTTGACGGATGCGGCAATAGGTCTGGCGGTGAAGGAGTGCGGCTGTTCCGTTGTTACGGACGATTCAGATCTGTACGTCGCCTTGTCGGCGGACGGCGCTTCGGTTTTGCGGATTACCTGCGGGAATTGCTGTGAAGCGCGGTTCAGACGTTCACGCGGCGAAGAAGGTGAATCCGGCCGGCCGCATCGCCGGCTGCAATGTCGTCACCGTCCATCGCAACAGAGAGGACGGCAGCATCGATTCGAAGGGCGTAAATTTCCCGGCCGCTCTGGCGGTCCCAGATCTTGATGGTTTTGTCGGAGGAGCCAGACACCACCTCGTTCCCCGTCACCGCCACGCTCATTACCCCACCGGAATGCCCCTCCAGCGTGCGCAGCAACTGGCCGCTCTGGCGGTCCCAGATCTTGATGGTCTCGTCGCCGGAGCCAGACACCACCTCGTTCCCCGTCACCGCCACGCTACTTACCCAACCGGAATGCCCCTCCAGCGTGCGCAGCAACTGGCCGCTCTGGCGGTCCCAGATCTTGATGGTGTTGTCGTCGGAGCCAGACACCACCTCGTTCCCCGTCACCGCCACGCTCCTTACCCAACCGGAATGCCCCTCCAGCGTGCGCAGCAGTGCCGGATCGGCTTCGAGTGAGGGCCATTGCGGCTGCCATCCGGGCCGCCTGCGGCAGGCGGATAACAGCCCGGAGAGGGTATTAGACTCACGAACCCGAGACTCACGAACCCGGGCCAGCAATTGATGCGAAAGCGCCTCGGGATGGCGATCGAGAATGTGCGCGGCTTGCCGGAGGGCGCGGGCCAGGGGCAGCACCGAATCCTCACCCTGAAAGTCGGCCAGGACGGCGTTGGCGCCTGTCACACGCAGCTTCATTTCGAGCCACGGAAGCTGGTAAAGCAGCGTGCCCGCTTCCCCGGTGCGCCCGGCCTCCTGGAGATGGTGTAGCAGGAACTGGAAGAAATAACCATCGTTGGGACCGGTCGACCAGTCCCCGGAGCACCGATGTGAATAACGCTCCAGCAGAGTCTGGTGGCGGCTCGCGGTTTCCGCGCGCGTGCGGCATCGCAGATAGTCCAGTTGCAGATCGTGAAACGTGACGACGCCGCGATCCCAATTCAGCAGGAAGCGCTTTTTCAGCGTGGCCAGTGTCAGTTTGTAGGTCTTGGGATCATCCCACAGCACTCCGAACACAGTCTCTGGAATCGCGACGTCATCCGGAAACACGCAGCAGGCCAGGTATCGCTCGCGGTCCCTTTCGGGCAGGTACTCAACGGAGGAGTGGGTAATGTCGAAAATATTCTTATGCTTCTGGTACTCCTGTGGCAGGCCGACCTCGTCGATGCGGGAGTTGGAGAAAAGGGTCACGACATCGCTCCAGGCCTCCGCGCCATTGAGCATCGCGCCGGCCATCGAGACAGCGAACGCCAGGCCGCCGCAGTGGCTGAGAATGCCGGCAGCTTCCGGAGGGAGGTTCTCTTCGGCGACGCCCGCCCGATGGGCCAGAAGTTCGCGCGCTTCCGCAGGCTCCAGGAAGTCGGCCTCTACGATCTCGGTTCCGGCAATCGCGGTCCGTATTTCCGCGGAGCGCGTGGTAATGAGGATGGCGGAATCACCCAGGGTGTGCGGCATCCAGCCGATGTCATTGACGTCCCAGACGTCGTCGAGAACGATGAGGACGGCCTTGTGCTGGAGAAGGCGCTCGATCCGCCCGTAAGCCGTGTTCCGATCCCATCCTTCGGTGGATGCGTTGAAGGAGGTGGGGATCTGCTGAATCTCCGAGTGCAATTGGCTTTCGGGCGGCTGGCGGCCAATGGTGAGACCGACGATACCGTCGGGGAATCTCGCCTGGACGTCAGGGTCCTCCATGACGAGGCTGGCAAGAACTGTTTTGCCGATGCCGCCCATCCCGGCCGCGGCGGTGAGGAGGGTGCGTTGGTTGGGCGCGCGCTCCCGGAGCAGGACGCGCTTCAATTTTTCCACGGCTGCCTTGCGGGGGAGCATGTCGCCCGGGACGCGGAGGGCGCGGAGGATGCGTTTGGGGGGATGGGGTTGCGGCGCGGAAGTACGGGCTGACACGTGGGGAGCGCTGGGGAGATCGATCAGGTTCATCAGTTCTCGCCCGGCGGCTTCCCAGGAACATGTCGGCAGCAAGTGCTCCCGTAGCTGATGTGTGTAGTCCGCCGCTGTCTTCTCGTCGGATAGGATATCGAGCGCGGCCTTTGCGTAGCGTAACCCTATCTCACCGGGACTTCCGTCGTGGCCGACGATACATTCCCTCACGCTCATGTGCGACGTGCGCGCCATTTCCTGAACCGCATCGGCAAAGCCACTCGCAGATGTGATCAGCAGCGGTACGCCAAGTGACAAAGCCTCGCAGGCAACCAGGCCAAAGCCCTCCTCGCGGGAAGGCATCACGAAAACGCTGGCGCTCAGGAAGTCAGCCGTGAGCTCATCGGCATCTGTAGTGTATGGGCGTACAATGATCGCGGCTTCAGTCCCTGCCGTTCGGGAGATGTCCTTTAATTGGCGCTCAAGTGCCTCCGGCTGTTCTTTCGCGCCGCGGACGATGAACTTGGGTTTGGGCCGCTTTCGCATGATGGGGTTATTGGCGCAAATCTTCGTCAGGTGCCCGGCGGCGAGAGCGAATATGTCGAGTCCCTTGAGGTTGATGCTATCCGCTCTCCCCAGGCACAGCAGGGTCGGTTGAATTGGCGGCGTCCGCTCTTTGGTTGGGCGCTTTAGTCCACAGTCGATTCGAGCCACCTGCGGGCTCGGGCGCCGCGCTGCCAGTTGGTCCTTGAAGTAGGCCCAGAGCCGTGGACCAATGGCCACCACGACGTCGGCGCGCTGGGCAATTTGGATCTCGCGTTTCATGCGCCCCTCGCGTTCCAGGACGTATGCGTCCGCTCGATATTCCTTCAACGATTCCGTATCGAGAGGGCTCATGTGGACGAAGTGGATGCATCTGGCGGAGGAGAAGAACCGGTCTCGCAAGTCCACAGCCTGGTTGCCTGAGAAGTAGCTGTGGCCGATCACTGCCCGGACATCCTCCGCTGGGATCGCTTCGATTTCCGGGGACAGCAATGCGGACGACCAGTCATCTTCAGACTTGCCAGCAATGAGATCCACACGATGCGCTGCCGCGTGTGCACGATCAACGTCGTCCGCCGAGGCTACAAGGGCCACACACTGGACAGAGCTGTCGAGGCTCGCAATCGCGCAAGCGAGCTCGCGGTTGACCGTCTGGATCCCGCCCACTGCGCTGAGCCAGCGATTCATCACGAAAATGATGTACGACTTATGGGCGTTCGGCACGGGTTGTTAGACTCTATCGCCGCGAGACAATCACAAATCGTAGCTGTTTCCGGTAGTTCAAGACAAGCACGCTGCTCAATTCCGGCCGCCACGCCGTGAATTCAGGAACGTTTTTTCGCCTATATTGGAGAGGATGCTCAAGCAGACGCTAAGTTTGTTCGCGATGGCCGCCGCAGCTCTTGCCGCCGACGCCTGGCCGCAGTTCCGCGGAGCCGATTCCACGGGCGTATCGGAAGACAAAGGCCTTCCCGAGAAATGGAGTTCCACCGAGAACGTCGCCTGGCGAGTGGACATTCCAGGCAACGGCTGGTCTTCCCCCGTCGTGTGGGGCGACCGGATCTTTCTCACCACCGTCATCAGCAAAGAGGACAAAGAGCCGCCCAAGAAGGGCCTGTACTTCGGGGGGAATCGCACGGCGCCGGCGGACGAGCACCGGTGGCTCGTCTACTGCATCGACTTCAAGACCGGCAAGACGCTGTGGGAGCGCGAGGTGCATCGCGCCGTCCCCGCGTTCTCGCGCCACCTGAAAAATAGCTTCGCGTCCGAAACTCCCGTCACCGACGGCGAACGCGTGTACTTCTACTTCGGCAACGTCGGGATATTCGTCTTCGACATGGACGGTAAACCCGCGTGGTCGCAGAAGTGGGGGCCGTTCAACACGCGCTTTGGCTGGGGGACGGCGGCGTCGCCCGTGCTCGACGAAGGCCGCGTGTACGTTGTGAACGATAACGACGACGGGTCGTTTCTGGCGGCCCTCGACAAGAAGACCGGCAAGCAGATCTGGCGCGTGGAGCGCGACGAGAAAAGCAATTGGGCCACGCCGTACATCTGGAAGAACGGGCGGCGGACGGAGATCATCACGCCGGGCACGACGCGCATCCGGTCCTACGATCTCGACGGCAAGCCGCTGTGGCAGTTGGGCGGCATGTCGTCGATTACGATTCCGACGCCGTTCTCGAAGTTCGGTTTGCTTTATGTGACGTCCGGCTACGTGGGCGATCAGGTGCGGCCGGTGTTCGCGATCAAGCCGGGCGCGACGGGGGATATTTCCCTAAAAGCGGGCGAGAGTTCGAACGCGAGCGTGGCGTGGTTCCTGCCGCAGGCGGGGCCGTACAATCCGTCGCCAATCATCGTGGGCGATCATTACTACACGCTGTTCGACCGCGGATTCCTCACGTGTCACGACGCGAAGACGGGGAAGGAAATCTACGGGAAGGTGCGGATCGATCCGGCGGCCGCGGCGTTCACGTCGTCGCCATGGGCTTACAACGGGAAGGTCTTCGCGCTGAGCGAGGATGGCGATACGTTTGTGATTCAGCCCGGGCCGGAGTACAAGCTGCTGGCGAAGAACACGCTCGACGAAATGTGCATGGCGACTCCGGCGATCGCGCACGGAAGCCTGATTATCCGGACGGCGTCGAAGCTCTACCGCATTGGCGGAAAGTAGCGGTGTTGGTGCGAGCGAGTGTGCGTCAAATTCCCCGGAGCCATCCGTCGGCGCGGATTTCCCACAACCAGCGTCAGTTGGCCCCATCGCATGGGTTTCCCGTACCAGGGCGCGGACTGAGCGGAGAA
>SHUI01000170.1 GCA_009697455.1 Bryobacterales bacterium | reverse complement strand
GGGCTTCGCCATCTCGTGGATTCGAAGGGCCACAATGCGTCCGGGATGCCTTGCGGCGAGGGCCTGCATGCGGCTGGGCGTATCAGGATGAATCGGATCGAACAGGCAAGTGCCCTTAAAGTACCCTGGCGAGGGTTCATGAGAAAAGCAGTATTCCAGATAGCGGTGGTCGTCCTGATAAGGTTCGGGGTGTACAATCACGGTGTGGTCGATCCGCGCCTCTTTGACGAAGGGAAGGTATTGCTCCAGCGTGAAAGCGGGGGCGTTGTAGGTCCCGTTCTTGTGATAGGGGAACCTACCTGGGTCGAAAAGATGGACGTGAGTATCGATGAGGGCGCCGGGCGGGCGGTGGACGGCTGCCGCGGCAATAGCCGGCGTCGCCAGTAGGAATTCCCTGCGCGTAGAGGGTATCACGACTAGGATGCTACCAGACGGACTGGTACTAGTACAAGCCCGATCCTCCGAAACTATGGGTCTCCGCGCGGGTTCCCGGAAGAGAGGCTGTAATGCTGTAATGAAGTGGCGCAATCCAGCACTATTCATTGAATGGGAACGCGTGTGTGTCGGCATTGCCGGATTGGGGGCATGGCGAGCGTTAGACGGGCTGTCCGCGACTGTCACGCCTCCTGTGTGACAATGAATTGCATGGTTCGACGTGCTCCGTTCGTAACATGGCTGGTAGCGTTTGGGTCGCTGGCTTCCTTGCATGGCCAGCAGGAACCCCTCGAAAAGGATCACCAAAAGGAAGATGATCCGGTTGTAAAGAAGCCCCGGCTGGTCCGGTTCGTCTACCGGTCCCATCCGTCCTTGCGGGTGGGGAAGATGCTTCGCGTGGACTTTCGCGCGAAGTTTCATACGGATTTTCGTGGTTTCGAGCTCCCCATTACCACCGACGAAGGCTTGTTCGACCTCCAACGGGCGCGCGTTGGGATCGAAGGTAACTTTCTCAAAATCTTCGAGTTCGAGTTGGAACGAGAGCTGAGCCCCCACAAGAACCCATGGCGCGACGCTTATGGCAATTTCCGCTACTTTAAGCGCGCTCAGTTGAAGGCCGGAAAGTTTAAGATCCCGTTCGGGCGCGATCAGTTGTCGTCACCAACGAATCTGCCGTTCATCCTCCGTTCTCGCATCGGTGATTACCTCACCCCCGCCCGCGACATCGGATTCATGTTTCACGGGCGATTCTATGACCGTGGACTGAACTACCAGGTAGGTTTTTTCAGGGAGGACGGAGAGAACGCCAAGACCAAGGATAATGAAGGCACTGGCGAGAACGTGTTCGCTGCCAGGGTGACCGGAACCCCGCTGCGACTCCTTAACGTCTCTCCGCACCTGAAGAATTTGGAGATCGGCGGAGCGTTCACCAACAGTGACGTCCCGGCGGGCGTTCGGGGGCTCCGCGGCCGGACCGCCGCTAAGGAAACTTTTTTCCCGCACAGCAACGTCTTTGGGCGGCGCATCCGCGTGGGCGCGGAAGCCTACTGGAACGATGGTCCTTTCACCGTTACGGGCGAGTTCATTCACGTGCAGGAAGCGCGCACCAAGCAGGGCCTGCGCGGCGAGGACCTTCCCAATCTGATTTCTCGCGGCTGGTACCTGAGCGGCGCATGGGTAGTTCTCGGCAAGAAGAAGCCGGATCAGACCGAACCGGCGAACAATTTTCCGCTCCATCACAGCCTTGGGGCCGTCGAAATTGGGGCGCGGGCCGAGCAGATCCGCTTCGGAAGCAGCGAGCATCCCGGGCGTCCGTCCCGCAGCTTGCGCGCGGCGAACGTGCTGCCGAACAGCGACCGGGCGGTTACGATGGGGGTCAATTGGTACATGAACCGGTTCATGAAAGTCCAGTTCAACGCGATTAGGGAAAAAATCGAGGACGTGCAGCGGAGTCCGATCGGCGGAGTTTCAATCTATTGGACCCGAATGGTCCGTATGCAGTTCGTAATGTAGTTGGAGGGAGCATGGGAGTATCGATTTCAAAACTGTTTTGGGCTGGGGCGTTGGCATGGGCTGGTGTAACGCTAGCGGCAGAGCCCGCGCTGACCGCGGACGACTTCTTCGACGACAAGGTTCTGCAGGAAGTCCGCCTCTATATTAATCCCGACGACTGGCGCAAGCTCCAGGCCAACGCCATCGCGAACACGTACTATACCGCTGAGCTCGTCTGGCGGGGCCAGTCGGTGGGCGATATCGGTATCCGCTCGCGCGGACGAGGCAGCCGTTCCGGAATAAAACCGGGAATCCACGTTGACTTCAATCGCTTCGAAGAGGATCAGGCGTTTCTAGGGCTCGGCAAGGTCGAACTTGACAACATCTCGCAGGATACGGCGCTGCTCCGTGAACGGCTGAGCATGCTGATCATGAAGAAGATGGGCGTTCCGGCGCCGCGCGAGGCCCACGCCAAACTGTACATTAACGACAAGTACTTCGGTCTGTATGGAATTGTCGAGTCCATCGACAAACGCTTCCTCAAGCGTACGTTCAACGAAGACAACGGGTACCTCTATGAGTTCAAACCGCTGACGGAGGGCTACCGGTTTCAATATCTGGGCCCGGAAGTCGAAAAGTATTCGCCGATCATGTGGGACCCATCCACGAACGAAAGCAAACCCGAGCCGACGCCGATTGAGGCGATGATCCGGGCGATAAACCAGTCTTCCGACGCGGAGTTCTCGTCGGCCGTTGGGAAATATCTCAATCTCAAGGAATTCATGGTTCACATTGCGGTCGAAATGTACCTGGCTGAGTTCGACGGCATTCTTGGCGACGTTTTCGGAATGAACAACTTTCAGACCTACAGGCTCGAAGGAAAAACGCTACACCGGCTCATCGCCTGGGACAAGGATAATGCTTTTTCGTGGCACGAACGCCCGCTTTTCGTTGGCGTGAATGACAATGTCCTGTCCCGGCGCGCTATGTTGGTGCCCGAGTTGAAGGCCGCTTATCTCGACGCTCTCATCCGGACCGCCGCCTACGTTGGCGGCGCCGGCGGGTGGCTCGACCAGGAGTTGACGCGCGCCTACGACCAGATCCGTGACGCGGCGCGAGAGGACAAAGTTAAACTCAAGCTCGTCGATGGCGATCTGAAGCCGAGTTCGAACGAAGATTTCGAGGCCAGCGTCGCTTACTTGCGTCAATTCGCGCAGACGCGCAGCGGGTTTGTCAGGAGTACGCTTGCCGGCACGGGTTTCGAGATATCGGCAGGTGCTCCTCAGTTGAATGGGGCCGCGGGCGATGGATATTTCAGTGCCGGAGCCGCGGTCAGTCTGTCGGGCAGCGGCTTTGGCGACTCAGCCACGGCGCTGACGGTATTGATAAACGGCTTTGCCGCAACCATCACGGCGGTCGACGATGGACAGGTCTCGGTCACGGTACCGGACAAGTTGCGGCCCGGAGCGGTTCCGGTTACGCTGCTCAAGAATGGCTTGGTCAGCAACACCATCACGGTTGAGGCATTCTAGCCGGTGACGGCCCTCGGTGGGCTCACGGTCCTTGATTTTTCGCACGCGCTGGCAGGGCCGTACTGTACAAAACTGCTCGCCGACTACGGCGCGGACGTGTATAAGATCGAATCGCCGGAAGGCGATATCGGACGCGGTTGGGCGCCGCCTTTCACCAACGGCGAAGCCTCCTACTTTCTGGGAATCAATCCAGGCAAGCTCGGAGTTTCTATCGACCTGAAGCGCCCCGAGGGTGTCGACCTGTGTCTCCGCCTGATCGAGAAGGCCGATGTGCTTGTGGAGAATCTTCGCGTCGGAACTCTGGAACGGCTGGGATTGGGGTACGCCGCGGCAAGCGCCCGCAACCCCAAACTGGTTTACTGTTCCATTTCCGGCTACGGACAGGATGGTCCGTCACGAGAGCAGCCTGCGATGGACCTAATCCTTCAGGCCTCGAGCGGCCTCATCAGCGTGACCGGTTCGGAGCGCGGCGAGGTGGCGCGTTGCGGGCACTCGGTCGCAGACATTACGGCAGGGATCTTCGCTCTTACCGGCATCCTGATGGCGTTACGCGTGCGGGAAACGACCGGCGCGGGACAGTTCGTGGACGTATCGATGTTCGATTCCATGATTTCGGCGATGGCCTCGAACTTCGCGAATTACGCAGGTACGGGCGTGGTTCCAAGGCCGCTCGGAACCGCTTTCGCTTCGATCGTCCCCTACAGAACCTTCCTCACCGCCGACCGGGAACTGGCCTTGGCTGTGGGAAGCGAAAAGCTGTGGGTGGGTTTCTGCAAGGCCATCGGACACCCGGAGCTTGAGAGACATCCGGATTACGCGACGAACGCCGTCCGAGTGAAGAATCGCGACGTGCTCGAACCGATGCTTGCGGACATTTTCCGGACCGCAGCGGCGGCGGAATGGGTGCGGAGACTTAGCGCGGAAGGCGTACCCTGCTCGCCTGTGCGAACGCTCAATGAGGTAACCGGAGATCCTCAGTCGGCGGCGAGAGGAATGTTCGTTCCGGTGGAGCATCCGGTAGCCGGGAGCTTTCCGGTGACGGGACCGCCTGTCAAACTGTCGGCGACGCCCGGCGCCGTGCGCGGACCAGCTCCGCGGTTGGGCGAGCACACGAGAGACGTATTGGCGAGACTGCTGGACTTGGCGGAACCGGAGATCGATCGCCTGCAAGCGGCAGGTGTAATTTTGCAGGCGAGGACTTAGGCATTGTCAATAAATAGCGATTACTTGCGTGGTGGAATCTCGTAGTTCCATTCGCCATGGAACGCTTCTCTCCGGAGGCTGATTTGCTCCATATCCGCGTCTGGGTCGAGTCGCTACACGACTTGCATGGAAAGTCGACGGCCAGCGGAGAATTGTTGCCGGTAGAAGAGGAAGACTTGCCGGTTTAGCCTACCGTCTCTTGGCGCGCCTGTTGCCATGTGATATCGCAATTGAACAGCCGGATGAGCCTGGTCTGATGAAGCTGCGGCGTTCCCACCGGCACACGTTTCATGTTCAATGGCCTGCTCTGCCTAGGAGGCGCGTCAGTTCGGTCAAAATATGAATCGCAAACTTACCTGCGCCCGGCGTGCGTTCGTGCCGTCCGGGAAGCCCTGCGACGCGCTGCCCGTTCCATAGGTCGCGAGCGGGATCAGCGTCAGGTTCGCCGGATTCTCCTGAAATCTCTGGTTCCGCCTCGCCGTGTCGTAGGGTGTGTTGAACATGTTGAACGCCTCGAACTGCATGTAGAGCTTCATGCGGTCGTTTATGGGAATCACCTTCGCGACGCGCGCGTCCACGCGATAAATGCGATCCACGTCCAGATTGCTCAGCGGCACAAACGGAACGCGATTCGTTCCGCCCAGCCCGTTTAGCGAAGCCGTTACGAGCGCGCCGGGGAAGGCAGCGCCGTTGATGTTGATCGTCGAGAGCACCGGAGGCGACGATTGCAGCGTCGTAATCTGGCTGAATTGCCAGTTGTTCACCAGGTATCGTGCCCAAGGCATATCACTCTTTGTGAACGTCGGGTTCCACACCGAGTTGATAACAAGGCGGTGCCGGATATCGAGCGCGGACGACCCCTTCTCGGCGGCGTATTCTCCGTTGGCGAAGCTCGTGGGCCCGCCGCTGAAGAAGATGTTGTTGTTCCCGCCGCCTTGGTTCAGGTCAATCGCATGAGACCAGGTGTAAGCCACCGACCCTTGGAAGCCCTTGGAGAAACGCTTATTGACTTGCAGAGCCAACCCATCGTAATAGCTGATCGCGCCGTTCTCTACCTGGTTGACCCGGCGGTATCGGGGATCAGTCCGCGGCCCGCGATAGGTGGGCGTCGTGTAGGAACCAGTCACGTTGTTGCTTGAATCCAGAATATTGTAGGTGATTGGAGCGCCTAGAGGGCCCGTGTTGAGGTCGCGGATCGTGTACAACCGGACGCCGCGACTCCAAATGTAGGAGACGCTCATCGAAACATCCGGTGAAAGCTGCCGCTCAATCGCGACGTTCGCCTGATGCGTATAAGGATTTCTGAGGTTCTTGTCTGTGAGCGAAATGTCCGTCGTTCCAGGCGGCGGATTAAGATTAGTGGATGGCAGGTTGTTCGGGAAAACCGGACCCGTGGCCACCGCCGTGAGCGTGATCGCCTTCTGGTAGATGTTGTTGTTGAGGAAGAAAGAGTTGATGAGTCCCGTCTGGTACCGCGCGTAGAACAAGCCGTACCCCGCGCGAATAACCGTCTTTCCGTCCTTGAGGCTGTAAGCCGCGCCGACGCGGGGAGCGAAGTTCTTCCCCGGCGAAGGGATGACGCCGGTCTTTGGATAGTCGGGATTGACCAGCGACGGCTGCGGGATCTTCGCGTACTCGTAGCGAACGCCGTAGTTGACGACCAGTTGCGGCGTAGCGCGATACGTATCCTGCGCATAGAGGCCTGTGTCCAGCAGGTTCGTGTCGACCACCGGATTTCCAAACCGCTGAGAATACTGCGTCCAGTTCTTTTCGCCGGCCGGGTTGCCGCTAAAATCGCGTGCGAAATTCGTGAAGCTGGCGTACGAGTACGTGCCAAACTGATTGCTGAGCTGATTCTGGTAGTCCTCCGTATGGCTGATGTCGGCGCCGAATTTCATAGCGTGGCGACCCCGGGTCCAACTCAGGTTGTCCGCAAACTGGAATCGCTGTTCGGAGGGGTTGAGCCGCGGATAGCTTGTGGCGTAGCCGAGGTTGTTCACGCCGTTGATGGTGAGGCCGGCGCGGCCGAGAGCTGGGACCAGGAATTCGGGACTGGCGTCGTCGAAGAGGCGATCCTTGAACCAGCCGAAGCGCGCTTCATTGACCGCGTTCGGATTGGGAATGCTCGTCCAACTGGCGCGTCCGTAGCGAGTGCGGACCGTGGAGTTCGCATTATTGCCGATGCCGTTTCCGTCCGCCAGCACGGCCTGCGTCTGAATCCCGTTAGGGGAAATCCAGCGGAGATAGTTCATGCTGAAGCTGAAAGCGTTGCGCTCGGTGGATCGCCAGTCGAGCTTCGCGAACCCGAGCTCAGAATCGGCCGTTCGCTTTATCACGGCAAAATTACGGGTGGTCACGAACTGCTTGGCGGTTGCGCACTGTGTTGGCGTGGCGGGCGCCGCGCATGTGGCCGAGCCGTTCGGCTGAACGTCCTGGAAAACGCCGCCCGCACTGAACAGGGGAGGCGTCGTCACGGTCGCGATGAGCGGGAACCGGCGCCGTGTGGCTTCGAGATTCACGAAGTAGAAGACCTTGTCCTTCTTGATTGCTCCGCCGAGGCTTCCGCCCACTTGATGGCGAACTTCCGGCGGGTTGAAGTTGGCGTAGCGGTCGCGCGCGTTGAGCGTGCGGTTGCGGAAGAACCAGTAGCCCGTCCCATGCAGCTCGTTCTGTCCGCTTTTGGTCACCGTGTTTATGACGCCACCGGACGCGCGCCCGAACTCGGCCGCGAAATTGTTCGAAATGACTTGAAACTCCTGGACGGCGTCCTGGGAGATCTGGCTTGAAATGCGGGTACGGCCGGCATTCTCGTTATAGAACTGATTCGTGGTGTCGTTTCCGTCCGTGAGATAGCTGTTGCCGCCGGCGACGCCCCTAAAGCTCACGAGTCCGAAAGCGCCGTCAGGCACGATGGCCGGAGACAGCAGCACGAAGGAATCGACGCGGCGTCCATTGATCGGGAGGTCGAGGATCTGGCGCGCGTTGACGACCTGTGACACGTCGGTCTTCGTGTCTTCTACGACGGACTGCACGGCGCTCACTTCAACCACGGTCGAGGCTTTCGCGACCTCGAGCGTGATGTTGATGTTTACGTTTTGGCCCACAAGGATCTGAATCTCCCGCGCGGCGTATTGAGCAAAGCCTTCCTTCGAAGCCGTCACGCGATACCCCGGCGCGGGCAATAGCGCTGGAGCGTTGAAAATTCCGGCTTCGTTACTGGTTAAGGTCCGCTTGATGCCCTTCGATTCGTTCGCGACCACGACCGCGGCGTTCGGAACGGCGGCACCCGATGCGTCGCGGACCGATCCGGTAATTGCACCCATGCCAGCCATCGTTTGCCCGAACGCAACCGTTCCGAGCGATACCATGACAGCGGCTAAAAGCAGCGTCTTTCGCATGATGATTCCTCCACTACCCCGTTAAGTACCATGTTAGCAAAGGGCGTGGCCAGCGGTGTTCCGGCATCGGCCGGCAACTGGGCTCTCTTTGCCTCCAGGTACAAGACGATCCTAAACCCCGCGCATGAATACCGGGTTACAGGCGATGCAGTTGGCCGAGGACGGCGTGGAGTAAACGGCGGTGAGCTAATGGCTCCTGGGGCTGGCCGCAACAACACTCAGACCTAAAGAGGTGGAAGGTGCCGGATCCAATCGAATCTTGGAGCGCTGAGGCAACTCGTAACGTTCCTGTTGCCAGGCTGGGCATCGCGGCGCGAACTGATGTCCGCGGGAATCCGGATGCCGCGCGTTACCTTGGGCGTGCGCAACGGTCTGTCTCCGTTATCGATGGCGCGTTAACGAGCGTCAGTTCCTCCAGTCACTCCCGGCGTTCCGTGGCATCGAGCGGAATTGCCTCATCCTTCTTTTCAACGGTAAAACACGGCTCCAGCCAAGGGAGGGCGCTGGACAGGGATAACGGCTTCTCGCTGGTTTGAGTTAAGATTTCAGCAACTGAGTTCTGTATGAGCGATTCGCGACACGCTATTTCTTCAGTCCCGGTGGACCGCCGCCAACTTGGCAAGTCGTTGCTGCTCGCGGCGGCGGGAGCGGCAAGCGGCCTCGCCCAGCCACCTTCGCCCGCCAAGTTGGTCCCATGGATGTACATGATCTGGCCTCTCGAGCAGTGGCTAAGCGATTACCGGCGGATTCTGGATGCGTGGGATCAGGGCGGCGTCCGCGGAATCGTCATCGGTCCGCTGCGATTCTGGAATGGTGAGCCCAAGTTCGACTTCACCTACCGACGAGCGGGCGCAACGATCCAGACGTTCGCGCCGGATCCGTCGATCTACCGGAAGCACGGAGTTGATCCTCCGGAGAATGTCCGGCTGGACGCGGCAAAAGAAAAGCAACTTCACGGGTTGCTGGACGATATTGCGAGGCGTGGCTGGGAGATCATGTTGTTCGGCCCCGGTCATTACGGGCGGCGCAAATCCGCCGCTCAGGATCCATTCGGGGCGATCTCGCTCGCCGCCGGTGTAGAGGATACTCTGCGCGCGCTACCGCAAGCGGGCGGAGTCATTATCGACGGCGCTGGGGAGCACCATTACGAACTGGCCTTTCACCACGGCGGAGACCTCTTCGAAGTCCGGGATCATCATCGGGCGATCTACGATCACCTGGGGTTCGACGTAGCGCGCATGGAGCGCGGCATGAACCACTTGAATTCCCGTCTACACTCGCTCAGTCCGTCGTTGGTGCGGTTCCATCAGAGCGGGGGAATGCTTGGCGGCTTGTCGCTTTTTGATTTGAACGAAGACGCGCTTTACTGGCTGCGGATGCGCCAGGAATCCACGTTGCGCAATATGGCGGCGATCCGGAAGCAGTGGGACGGACTGCCGCGGCCGGCGAAGCTTGGAACCATACCAAGGTCTGCTGCCTTCTCCGTGTTGACGACGCAGGACTACCAAAAGACACACGGTTTTTTCGATATTATTTTCCCTAAGCACTACTATTGGCATCGCGGCTTTGACGGTATGTACGGCACGATTGCACGGTGGGTAGCGACGCTCGGGGAGTGGAACCCCGCGTTGACGGAAGAAGATTGTTTCGGCGTAGTGAAAGTCCTGTTCGGGTTGCAGTTGCCGGGGGTGCGCAAGCTGGCGGATCTGGAAAACGGCTTCCCCGACGCGTTCTTCGACGAGGTGGTTTTCTCCGAGACGAAACGAGCGCTCGATGCCACTGGCGATCCGGACAAAGTGATCGCATGGGTTTCGACGGGCCGCAATCCGCATGCCGGCGATCCAATGCCCGCGCACGATCTGGACCGGTTGCTGGTGGCGTCCCACCGGGCCGGGCTCAAGCGCTTCATTTACCACCCGGACTTGAATCTCGGCGCGGCGGAATGGAAGGTGATCTCCCGGCTCTGTGGTAAGGAGTGGAAGGAAGATCCGAACGGCTACTGGCCGCCGGATACGCCCAAGCCGGACACGTGGAATGGCGGGCGGAAACCAACTGCCGGGAAATGAGCGAGAGGCGCTCTCTATTCTGGTCTTCCACCGATGCAAGTCCCGGGCGGGCTTCAACGTAGTGATCGCACAATGTCCCTGTTAGCCCTGGTAACGAAGTGAGGACGACACCCGCGCCTTTGAATTGAAGACTCTCAACGATCCCCCAATGAGTCCGCTGGGCATCCGGCCGCGCACGCGGGTCTCAATTTCGTCTAATCGCGCTTCCTCCCGCAGCACTTCGGCAAGATCGCTCAGTCGAGTAAAGAGCGCGAAATCATTTCGGAACGTACACGCGACAAGATGTCAGCCGCGCGCCGGAAGGGTAAGCGGATCGGCGGTCATACGGTGCTTGGGTGCGACATCGTTTCGTTTGTACATGGCGAAAGGATCAACGCTGCCGGTCCTTCAGGAAAA
>SHUI01000169.1 GCA_009697455.1 Bryobacterales bacterium | reverse complement strand
ACCTGTCGTGCTGACAGCCCCAGTTCCTGGGCCGCCTGCGTTTGCTTGATCAACTTCTTCAGTGTCTTTTTCAGCACCACCAAACGGTCTCTGTCCCGCTGGGTCATGCTCAGTTCTACTGGTTTGTTCACTCCTCCAGGCTGACCCTGTCAATAGGACATTTCTATCTGGCAGAAAAGAGGACATTTCTACGTAGCGCCGACAGCGGAGTGGCGGT
Organism: Bryobacterales bacterium; assembly: GCA_009697455.1. Lineage (GTDB taxonomy): Bacteria > Acidobacteriota > Terriglobia > Bryobacterales > Bryobacteraceae > SYKU01. The sequence continues at coordinate 10,376 of SHUI01000169.1, read as the reverse complement.
CGTGCGGTCGTGGGCCGTCAGGGGCAGCCAATGCGCCGCGGCGCGCATCGGTTTTCCTCGGCGGCGCTGTTTGAGTTGCGGCGGCGCGAGGATGACACCATGAAGACAGGAAGGCCGGGCGTATACTAGACTACTCACGATGCGAGTCATTGCTCTTCTCATACCCTTCACGGCCACAGCGCTCCTGGCGCAACCGGGCGACCACGCCGCGGGACGCCGTCTCTTCCAGCGCTCCTGCGCCGGCTGCCATGGCGAGAACGCCAAGGGCGGGCGCGCCCCCGATCTCACCTCGGGGAACTTCCGCTGGGGCGGGGCGGACGCCGATCTCATACGCGTCATTCAGAAGGGAATCCCCGGCACGCAGATGCCCCCGTTTCCCATGCCGGACGACGAAGCGCGCGCGATTGTCGATTATCTCCGGTCGCTGAAGGCGGCGGGGCCCGAGGAAAAACTCACCGGTAACGCGGATGCAGGCCGCGCGCTGTTTTTCGGTTCCGCGCAATGCTCGCGCTGCCACATGTTCGCGGGGCAGGGCGGAAGGCTCGGCCCCGATCTTACGTCAATTCGCGGCGAGCGCAAACCTGCCGAACTGCGAACAGCGATTCTCGACCCCAGCCAGAGCCTCCGGCCGGGTTTTGAAACAGCGGAAGTGAAGTTCGCCGACGGCAGGAGCGTGCGGGGGGTGCGGAAAAACGACGATACGTTTTCCGTACAGATCATGGACGCGAACGAAAAGCTGCACCTGCTTCTGAAGAAGGATCTGAAGCAGGTGGATAAGCCGCACGTCTCGATGATGCCGAACACGAAACTGCCGGGCGCGCAGGTCGAGGACCTGATTGCGTTTCTTGCAACGCCGCGCGAAAGCGACGGCGCCTCCGCGTGGAAACCCGCATCGGACTTTAACGTGAGCTTCGACCGGCTGAAGAATGCTGCGAACGAGCCGCAGAACTGGCTCACTTATTGGGGCGATCTGAAAGGACGCCACTACAGCGGGCTGGCCTCCATCACTCCAGCGAACGTGGCATCGCTCGCATCGAAATGGTCGTATCAGTTCGCGGGAACGGGAGTCGAGGTCACGCCCCTTGTGGTGGATGGCCTGATGTTCGTGACGGGTCCGCTCAACAACGCCGCCGCGCTCGACGCGCGCACCGGCCGTCCCATCTGGAAATACACACGGCCCATCCCGGAGGTACACAGTCATTGCACCGTGATGACGAATCGCGGATTCGCGGTGCTGGGCGACCGCCTGTACATGGCGACGCTCGACGCGCATCTGGTTGCGCTCGACGCGAAGACAGGCAACGTGATTTTCGACGTCGTGGTAGACGACTACAAGAAGGGCTTCTCGATCACGCACGCGCCGCTCGCGATTGACGGGAAGATTATCGTCGGCGTCACGGCGGGCGAATGCGCGCTTACCGGATTTGTCGACGCCTTCGACGCGGCCACCGGCAAGAAGCTGTGGCGCACGTGGGCGATCGCGCAGGAGGGAGACCCGGCGCGGAAGTCTTCGTGGTCCGGTAATTCGGCCGAGTTCGGCGGCGGGCCTACCTGGATGACGGGAACCTACGACGCCGAAACGGACACGCTTTACTGGACGACCGGGAATCCCTCGCCAGACTACGACGGCTCCGTGCGCGAAGGCGACAACCTGTACACGTGCAGTGTTCTGGCGCTCGATCCGAACACGGGGCGGATGAAGTGGTATTTTCAGTTCACTCCGCACGACGTACACGATTGGGATGCAAACGAGACGCCAGTCCTGATCGACGCCGTGTTCCGCGGCAAGCCGCGAAAGCTGATGATTCAGGCGAACCGCAACGCATTCTTTTATGTGCTCGACCGCACGACCGGCGAGTTCCTGCTGGGCAAGCCGTTCGCAAAGCAGACCTGGGCGAAGGGCCTTGACGATAAGGGGCGGCCGATCGTTCTGCCGAACACCACGCCGACGCCTGAGGGGAACTACGTCTGCCCCGATGCGGCAGGCGGGACAAACTGGGCGTCGCCGTCGTACGACCCGAGGACGAAGCTGTTCTATGTCGCCGTGAGAGAGGCGTGCGCTGTGTACACAAGCAGTACGAAACCGCCACGCCCGGGCGAGCCATATGTGGGAACCGGCCAGCAGGAAGACGCCAAAGTTGGCGGACCCGGCGCGATCCGCGCCATCGATCCGCTGACGGGAAACATCAAGTGGAGCTACCCGCTTCACACGGGGTCGTGGTCGGCGGGCGTGCTGGCAACGGCGGGCGGAGTGGTGTTTGGCTCCTCGAAGGATGGGAATTTGGTTGCGGTCGATTCTTTAACCGGGAAGCTGCTGTGGCACTACCAGACCGGCGCGGAAATTCTGAGTTCGCCGATCAGTTACCGGATCGATGGCAAGCAGTACATCGCGATTGCCGCGAATTCGGTGCTGCTGACGTTCGGGCTGCCGTGAGAGAGGTCGCCCCGGTCCGCGAATTTTCATGAACAAAGTCGAGAGTGCGGTGAAGCAGGCGGTTGCGCCTGGCGTGTTGAGTAGTGATGTGCATTAAGGTGAGAGTCCCTTATGGACCGTTATTACCGGAACCATCCGTCTAAGCAAGGGTGCCCGCCGCGAGGCGGGATCTGAAGAAAGCTGATGACAAAATATCGGATTCGAAGAACCGGTAGCGAGGAGGCCGATCGTCGCGGCGGATACAAGGCCAGCGTGGCGTTGGTAACACTGGCGTCAACGATCAAGAAGAATTGGGGAGGTACTACGTGTAGCGAGATTACTTCCCGCCCTTCTCCACCAGGAATTTCATGACGCTCTCGTACTTCATCCCCTTCGCCGCCGATAGTGCGGTGCGGCCGCTGCCGCTCGTGGCATTCACATCGATGCCACATTCAACCGCGAGCTTGACTGCCTCGAACGTCAGGGCTTCGCGTTCGCCGCGCGGCGGTTGGACCCACGCCGTTCCGCCGCCCAATCCCACGGCCGCCATCAGCGCGTTCGTCGAGTCTTTCCGAAGTTCGAAGCCTCGCCCAGCGACCGACTCCGAATGATGCACGAACAGAGGATCGGCCCCGTGCTTCAACAGCAATCGCATGACGCCCGGCTGGCCGAACCTGGCGGCAAGCCAGAACGGTGTTGCTCCCACCAATATGGGGTCGAAGTAAAGGTCCTTCGACGAGCGGCGAATGGGCGTCCATGTCCCAAGCGGAGTGTTCGGATTCGCACCGTGCGCGAGCAGCGCGGCCGCGAGTTTTTCGTCGCGCCTCATGATCGCTTCATGCAGCGCCGTGAAGCCTGCCGCGGCCAGGTTCGGGTCCGCGCCTCTTTCGAGCAGAAATTCGACGATCTCTTCAAATCCCGAATGCGCGGCAAGAACGGTGGCAGTGACGCCCCACGCGTCGGCGTCGTTCACGTTGGCGCCCGCGGCCACGAGCAGCTTCGCCGAAGCGAGATCGCCACCACGCGACGCGAACAGCAACGCGGTGTCTTTCCCGTGCGGGATCGCGCGGTTGTAGCCGGGATAGCCATGCGGCGGCACCGCCATCACCTGACTCCAACCTTCCGAGCGTGCGTGGACGTCCACGCCGCGGGCGAGCAGCATCTTCACAACGGCGGAGTGTTTCCGCGCCACCGCCCACATTAGCGCCGTCTGTCCGCGCGCTCCTTTCGCATTGACGTTCGCCCCTTTGTCGAGCAGTTGTTTCACGACGTCCGGATTCCCCGTACGCGCGGCAATCATCACGGGCGTCTCTCCGGCCAGGAGCGCCCGGTTCGGGTCCGCCCCCGCTTTGAGCAACTTCTCCACCATCGCCGCGCTGCCATTCAGACACGCGGTCCAGAGCGGGGTCGCACCGAGATCGTTCGCCGCGTTCACATCGGCCCCGCCCCGAATGAGGGCATCGGCGCTTTCCAAATCGTCCCGGTAGCTCGCCCAATGAAGAGGAGTTGCGCCATCCGCATCCGCGGCGATGGCATCAGGCCGAATGAGAAACAGCACGAGTCCCGCCAGGGTCAAGCGCTTCCAGACGGCGGTCATCGACTACACTCCGGCAACGGCATCGAGCGGGAGTTTGCCCGTGCTGCCGCCGAGCCGCTCGACCGGCACGCCGAATTTGTCCATCAGCGTCACAAGCAGGTTCGCCATCGTCGGTTTACCTGGATAGGCGAGATGACGGCCGCCCTTGAGCCGGCCCGCTCCGCCGCCCATCAGCAACAGGGGCAGGTTGTCGCCCGAGTGCCGGGTACTGTTCGAAATGCCCGAGCCATAGAGTATCGTCATATGGTCGAGAAGCGAGCCGTCTCCGTCAGCCGTGGCGCGCAGTTTCCCCAGATACTGAGAGAACAACTGCGCGTGATAACGGTTGATCTTCGACATCCGCGCGACCAACTCCGGAACGTCGTTGTGGTGCGACAAGGGATGGTGCGCCTCGGGCACGCCAATCTGAGGGTATGGCCGCGCGCTCTGTTCTTTTCCCAGCATGAACGAGATCACGCGAGTGAGATCGGACTGAAACGCCAATAACTGCAAGTCGAGCATCAGCGCGAGGTGATCCTCAAAGACAGGCGGCGCGCCCTGAGGCTGCTCCAGCGCCGGAAGTTCGGTATCTCGCTGTTCCTCGGCACGCTGAATCCTGCGTTCAACGTCGCGGACGGCTTCCGTGTATTCCTCGACTTTGACTCGATCCCCCGGCCCAAGCTCCTTCCTGAGACTCGCCAGTTTCTCCGTGACGGAATCCAGAATGCTCTTGTGCTGCCGCAGCCTCGCTTCCCGCGCGGACCGCTGAGTGCTCCCGCTGTCTCCGAACAACTTCTCGAAAACCGCGCGCGGGTTCCACTCCATGGGCAGCGGCTGCGTGGGGCTGCGCCACGATAGCGTATGGGTGTAGGCACAGCTCAAATTGCCCGTACAGGCGCCCGCGTTGGCCGGGAGGTCCATCGAGAGTTCGAGCGACGCCACCTGCGTCTGCTTGCCGAAGTGCCTTGCAAGCAACTGGTCCATGGACACGTCGGCGAGGATTTCGACCTCATTTCGCCCCCCTCGCGCCGCGCCCGTGAGAAAAGACCCCGATGCGCCCGCATGGATGTAGTTCCAGTTTGCTTTGATGCCCGAGAGCACGGTCATCTGGTTCCGGTAAGCCGCCAACGGCTCCAGTATCGGCGAAAGTTCGAAGGCGCTCCCTTCACCCTTCGGCGTCCAATACTCCATGGCCATGCCGTTCGGCACATAGAACGCCTGAAACCGATGGACCGGCGTCACCGCGGCTCCGCGCGCCGCGAACGGTGGAAGCATGGCTTCGAGGAACGGCAGCGATACGGTCGTGCCCAGACCCCGCAGAACGGTTCGCCGGGGCAGCACCTTTGTTAAAAAAGCCATTGTCTTCGTCTCCTTCAATCCGTTGGCGCCTCGCGGGACGCCCTCATCAGAAACGCCGGACTTTCGACAATCCCAAGTATAATCGACGACCAGCGGTAGTCCTGGGCCGCCGCGCCGCGCACGATCTTGCGCACGGCGGGCATGTCATGATATTCGAGCCTGCGTCCAAGCGCGTAGGACAGCAGCTTTTCTGTGACGGTACGCGGGAATTGCTCGCGGGAATCGAGCAAGAGCGCGCGCAGTCCCGAAAGCCCCTCGACCTTCACTCCGCCCACCGTAGTGCCGCTTGCGTCGACGGGTTTGCCCGATTCGTCAACCGTCCGCCATCCGCCGATGACGTCGAAATTCTCCAGCGAGAAGCCCAGCGGATCGATTGCCGCATGACAACTGTTACACGAGGGGTTCCGCCGGTGCTCGGCCAGCCGCTCCCGTATCGACGCCGGGGCGGCGCCTAGCTTGTTCTCGACAAGAGTCGTGTCGAGTCCGGGAGGCGGCTCCGGTACAGGCAAACCGAAGATATTGTTCAGAAGCCATTTGCCGCGAAGGACGGGCGAGGTGCGGTTCGGGTAGGATGTTGTGGCGAGCAGCGCCCCATGCGCGAGCAGCCCACCACGCTGATCGTGGTTCTGAAGCGTGACCCTCCTGAAGCGGCTGCCGTAAATACCCGGGATTCCGTAGTGCCTCGCCAGCCGTTCGTTGACGAAGGTGTAGTTCGCATTCAACAGATCGAGCACGCTGCTATCTTCCCGCAGGTTGCTCGAGATGAACATCTCCGTTTCCCGCTTGAACGCCTGCAACAGACTCTCGTCATAGTTGGGGTAACGGTCCTGATCGACCACCACTTCCTCGACTCGCCGGAGATTCAACCACTGCGCGGCGAAGCCATCCACCAGCGCGGCGGTCGAGCGCGGTTCGGCCAGCATTCGACGCGCTTCCTTTGCAAGAACCGCCGGACTCCTGAGTTCTCCGCGCTCGGCGAGGGTCAGCAAACGCTCGTCGGGGATGCTGCTCCACAGGAAGAACGACAAGCGCGAAGCCACTTCGAGATCACTGAGGCGCCAGGCGCTTTTGCCAGGCTGATCCCGATGAACGCGCAACAGAAAATCCGGATCGACCAACACCCGTTCGAGCGCGAATTGAATCCCGTGGTCGAAGCTCCCGCCGTCCCGCCGTCCTGAGTCGAAAAACTGGAGCAGGGTCCGCATGTCCGCGCTCGTCACGGGACGTCGATAGGCGAGCCGCACCAACCTTGAAAGTATGGTCGATGCGCAGGCTCGTTCCTCGGAGGCCACCCGAGGCCGGCAAACGAAAATCGCGCGGCGTCCGGGAGTGTCCTTCGCAGGTCCCGTAACGTTGTAGGGCCCGCCGATCTGCACGGAGCCCACGTTCGCGTAGTCCATGTAGACCTGGTCATTCGTGATGACTCGACCGCGCTGCAGCGGTTGTGGGAGCCCCTCCGGCTCCCAAAATTCTCTTACGAACGACACGCCGACAATACGGGGGCCCGCGGCGATGGGAACCTTGATTTCCAGCCCGGCATCGCCTTTGACCTGCATGTACTCTTCCCAGTCTGGATCGCCCGCGAAGCCCGGCTCTCCGTCGCCGGCGTAACTGGCCGCGGCGGGACGGCCTTTCGCCTCGCCGCCAACCGTGAACCGCTTCAGAAGTTTGCCATCCAGACGAACATCGAGCCGTTGGGGCCAGCCCATACCCTTTAAGTAATCCTGATACTGTCGCTGGAGGCGAACCCTGATCGTGTACTCGCCATCCACTGGGAAGTAGTGGCGAATCGCGATGCCGCCCCGGGAGCCGAGCGGAAGATCTTCACTCTGCCGGTCGTCTTGCAGCACGTGTATCGGGATCGCGAACGTCTCAATCCCAGGGCCGGGCGGAGGTAGACCTGCGGCGAGCCGCGTGACTTGGCGGGCCACCGACATGTATCGCTCAAGGTGCGCCGTCGAGATCGAGAGGACATCGGCCAGGTTGTCGAAACTGCCATCCGCGGTTTCGTCCCCTGGAAGCAGCGCTTTCACATCGAGGGGGATGGCGAACAGATCGCGGATGGCGTTGCCGTACTCGGCGCGATTGAGACGATGCACCGCGTTGATCCGGCCGGGATTCGGACTAGCCTCCCAAGCGCGGTCGATTTCGTTCTCCAGTGAACTGACAGCGGCGCGATATGCGGCCGCATCGGGCCGCGGCGTTCCTGGAGGCGGCATCGATCCGGCGCGAAGCTTGGCGATCACGCGCTCCCAGGTTTCCGCGCTGGCGCTGGGCTTGGCGGCGTCGAGCGAGTCAAGCGCGAGTCCGGCGGTGCGGAGCTTCTGGTTGTGGCACGAGACGCAGTGGGTATCGAGGAAGGCGCGGGGATTTGCGGCAGCCATGGAGGCGGCGAGAAAAGCTATCGCGATGGCGTGCAGGCCTCGTAAACGTTTTCTGTCGACCCTCATGAACAGCATATTGGTCCACTGGCGAACTGGGATTGCTTCAACTCCAGACAAGTGCAGTATACCAAGCACGGCGCGCTCCGCAGCCGCTCGATGAAAATATTGGGCCAACGGCGGACATCGGAAGAGCGGGAAGGGGGGCTGCGGCAGGGGGGTGACGCAGAAAAATAAAAACGTGATTTGATTCCCACAATGGGAATGGAGATGCCCGGGGGTGCCTGACGGACTGAGGCAGGGGGTATGGATTCGGCGGTTTACTCGCCCTTGCGCACGCTGCCCAGCGGAGCGCCGGAGACAGGGAGAGAACTGGCGGATCGCCGGCCGCAGTTGGGGGACGAAGCGGAAGGTGACGTATAGCTGCTTTGTTCTCCGTGACTTGGATTGGGGGTGACGCAGAAAAATAAAAACGTGATTTGATTCCCAAAATGGGAATGGACTCGACGGCGTGGGCCCAGACTCCGGAAGTTGCGCTGGGAATGGATGGTGCGGGAGCCGCGTCGTCAAGGACGAACCGGCGGATCGGCGGGCGTGTCGTCTTCCCCTGAGTTGGGAGGGGGGTGACGCAGAAATTGTAAGTGATTTCTTGTCTTGAGACTGTCGGAAAGCGTGGCGGCATTTCGTTTGTGCGGCGCTCATGAATCAGGAATAGCATGCGTGGCATGGTGGAACGGGGTCTTCTCCGGGAAAAGCGCTGAGAAGAAATGGCAAAATATTTTCCAAAAAGTGATCCGAGCCGTGCGTCGCATGACACGCTGCCACCACGCGGGTATGGTGACAGCGTGGACCACTAGAATTCGTGGAGCCGGTTCATCGGCCGGTCGGAGGGGAAGGATGGGGAAATTCGGGTAAGGACGCGTAAATCCAAATTTCAGCCTCGCCTTGGGCGTGACGCCGCAACTGGCGTGTTTTGCAGAAGATACGTTGACAATAAAGGAGATATTTTGGTTCCCCAAGCGCGACATTGCAAGAAATGGAAAAGCTCAACCCAAGCGAGGCTCCCTGCAAGATGTTGATTAACAACAGGGTTCGGTAAACTCTCCGGCCAGCCGAAAACCCTGCCCCCCGGCTGGCTCCAACATCAAGACGCGCGGGGTGCTCGTCTTCCAAGGGGCGAGCTCTACGCCGATCATTCAGAGACCAATGTCTTGGCTTAGCAGTTCCGAACAGTCCTTCCAAACGACTCGGAAATGCTAGACGATGGCGGTCACACCTGAAGGCAACTCGATTTGCACGGCCATGCTTTCTGGAAGAAACGGTCGCGCTCGTTCTTGCCGATTTTTGACTCCGTAACCGGCGCCGCTCTTGGGCCAAGCTCCGTTATTCCATCCGCTCGCGCGCATGAGCAGACTCCAATACGCGATCAGGCGGCCTGATGGCTGGGCGCATGATGGAGGCGCATCAACTTCTCCGCCTTCAATGCAACCATGGCGTATGCTCTGCCGTTGTCGTCGCAGAACTCGACCTCGTAGACGTCGGGAGCCCAGCTCTCTACGACGGTACCAACCTGACCGCGGACCAGTCCTTCTCCTGGTAGGTCCTCAATCAGCGCTACGACCGAAAGCATTTCAATGTCTGCCATCACGGACCTTCTTCCTTTCTATAGTACATAACAACTCGTGAGCCGCGGCAAGTCTTCTCCGATTCGCACGATCCACGTGCTGCGGATTCTTACGGTTCTGCTTTGGCGGACCAGGTCGAAGTCCACGATGTAGCGTTGGCCATACGGGTTCGCAACGCCGGACTTGGCCTCCGCCTTGACGGCCGCCGCAAGCAGGGCTTCCCGGAGTAGCTTGGCATCGGCGTGTCCAATTCCCACGGATGCAAACACTCTCGCCTTGTTTCGGCCACGTGAGTGATGGGGGTTCAGGCAATACTCCTGGAGCTTTCGAAGATCGACAACAGCACGATCGCCATTCGGCAACGTCATCTCGACACGAGCGTAGCAGAAGAACGGCTGTTAACGATTCGGTAGCAGCTTTGAGTGCAGGTTGGGCCGCCAAGCGGGATTTTGGCTCCCCAAGAGGAACACAGATACGAACACGCGTTTGGAGAATTCCGGTGGAGAAGTTTTCTCCGTGCTGTTAACCGGAATAGGAGTTTCGGAGATCCGCCCTGAGATCATTTGATCCGGACGATTGTGCTTGATGGTGAGTGAAAATGGAGTGGCGCAATTGAGGCTCTGTTGGACCGGCCGAGCAACAAGCAACGACCTCCGGAGCGTAGCCCTGTTCGGCGGCGACTCGATGTACAGCCGGCGTTGTTCGCGCCCTCCTGATGCACAATCCATTGCTTCACTGCAAACTGCAACCGCTTCGCTTCCAGAGGAGCACACGCAGGATCGGGAGGCTTTCACCACCGACTGCAAGGTCAAGGACAGACGTTGCTGGGCACCGAGACCGAGATCGTGGGAGATGTCGCCGTGCCGCCACCACTGAGATTGACCACCACGTAGTAGCTGTAGGTGCTCCCCGCCGTCACGGTGGTGTTGTTGAAGGTGGTGGTTCCGCTGTTGTTGGACGAGAGGTGGTTCCCGTTGCGGAAGACATCAAAGGTGCTCTGCGTGCCCCCGGAGACCGAGAAG
>SHUI01000168.1 GCA_009697455.1 Bryobacterales bacterium | reverse complement strand
ACTTGCATGCGGGGCTCGATTCCGAGTCCCGCAAGTGGGGATGAGGCCAGCCGTCCATTGCGGCGTTGCGGAGCGCCTTCAGCAATGCTCACAGTTACGTAGCTGTTGAAGTCGGTCGCGGTGAACAACAGTTCCGGCGGCGTGCTGTGCGCCAGGTGCGCGATCGCGGCGGTAATAATGTCGCCACCCCAGGTGTCTTCAATGGTCATGGCAATTCCCAGCGACACGCACAGGTCGCGAATCTGCCGCGCTCGCGTCAGCCCTCCCACTTTCGAGATCTTCAGGTTGATCACGTCCATGGCCTGATCCGCGTACCCGCGCAGGACCATATGGACATCGTCGATCACTTCGTCCAGAACAAACGGGCGGTTGGTGTGGCGTCGCACCGCAAGGCACTCCTCGTAATGCAGGCAGGGCTGTTCGATATACACGTTCACGTTACGCACGGCATCGGCCACTCGTAGCGCTTCGTGCTGTCTCCAGCCCGTGTTGGCGTCGGCAATCAGGACATCGCCCGTCTGCAGCTTTTGAGCGGCGGCCTCAATGCGCGCGATGTCCGTGTCCGGGTCGCCGCCCACTTTCAACTGGAACTTCGTGTAGCCTTCCTGACGGTAGACTGCCACCTTCTCCGCCATCGCCTCGGGCGTGTCCTGCGAAATGGCGCGGTACAACGGGAAATCGGCGCCAAAGCGTCCGCCCAACAGCGTAGCCACCGGTTGCGCGGTGGCCTTACCCAGCAAGTCCCAGCACGCCATGTCCAGCGCCGATTTGATGTACGGGTGACCGCGCAACGCCTCATCCATCCGCCGGTTCATTACCTGCAACTGCGTCGGGTCCATCCCAAGCAGATGCGGCGCCACTTCCGCGATCCCCGCGCGCGCCCCAGCGGCGTATGCAGCTAGATAAGCCGGGCCCAGCGGGCAGATCTCGCCGTAGCCGGTGATTCCTTCGTCGGTGTGGATGGCCACCACAGTCGAATCGAAGACCTCAACCGAATTACCGCCTGACCATTTGTAGCTCCCCTCGTGCAGGGGCAACTCGACTCGATACGCACGAATCCCAATAATCTTCATGGCTCCCAATAGTATGCAACAGCACGGGCGCGGAAGCTTGGGTGCGGGGAGAATCAGGGAACCATGCCTATCCTCGCAACGGTCCCAGGGGCAACGCCGGCCACTTCTTATTCTTGGGGCCTCCAATCCGGCCACCGTCTCGTTCGTGCCCTCTTGTCGGACCGCCGAGCGAGATGGCGATGACTTGGTAACGCGTGAGGTAAGCATGAAGCCCAGCTCTCGCGGCCGGCGCCAGCCATCAGTCCCGAATGGGAACTCGACCGGATTCCTAACGGCCCGCGCGAGTACATCCAGAGCACGTATTTGCGCTGGCTGACAGAACCTCGGTTCCGAGGCGGAGCTTACGTTCGCCGACCAGCCGCTGCCGGGCGGAAGCTATTACTACGCGCGGGTACAGCGAGGCAACGAGCAGATGGATTGGTCCAGCCCAAACTGGTTCAAACGGTAAGAGGAATCGGCATCGGCCACAGTAACGTATAGGCCTGTTTTCCTCCTCGATTTCGGTACCGCACGTTACGCTAGAATAGCCGCATGGTTCTCCTGGACGACGCATGAAGCGAATCGCCATCATCGAAGACGAAGCCGAACTGGCCGCGCTCGTTGAGTACAACCTCGTCCGGAACGGATTCACCACGATGATCCTCTCGGGATCGAGCGGGGCGATCCGGAAGCTGGAGGAATGGAAGCCGGATTTCATTATTCTCGACGTCATGCTTCCCGACGGAGACGGATTCGATCTCTGCCGCGCCTTGCGAAGGACAACCGCATTGGCGCGGACGCCGGTGCTATTTCTGACCGCCCGCTCCGACGAAGTCGACCGCGTTCTCGGCTTTGAAATCGGCGGTGACGACTACATGACCAAGCCGTTCAGTCCGAGAGAACTGGTGGCGCGAGTGAAGGCCCACCTCAGACGCGAAGAGCCCGACACCGAAGCTGAACCTGCCGTGGCCGGACCCTTCCGTATGGACCGCGTGGCAAGGCGCGTGTTCCTGCACGAGAACGAGCTGGCGCTGACTTCGACGGAATACAAGCTGCTGGACTTTCTTATGGCGCATCCCGGCCGCGCGTTCAGCCGCGAGCAACTGCTCGATCAGGTGTGGGGATCACAGCATTTTGTCACGCCGAGGACGGTGGATGTTCATGTACGGCGGCTGCGGGAGAGGATCGAGGAGCAGCCCGATGCGCCGCGTTATCTCGCGACGGTGAGAGGCTTCGGATACCGGTTCGAAGTTTCAGAATGACCGCGCGAATTTTCTTCAAGATCATTCTCAGCGTTTTTCTCATCCTGGCGGCCGCGATGACCGCGGTAGATATATTTGGGGCGCGAATCGCGGAAACAAATTTTGTCGAGAATCTGACTCGAGAAATCGTGGGGAAGGCCAGGTTGATTGCGCTCGATCTGGAAGGCCCGTCGCCCGCGCCCGTGTTGGAATTGGCGCATGCGGCCGGATGCCGGGTAACGCTGATCGCGCGAGACGGCCGCGTACTGCTCGACTCCGAGGCCGATCCCGCTCACATGGAAAACCACCGCCACCGCCCCGAAGTAGTGGCCGCTCTCACCGGCGGTCAAGGCTCGGACGTGAGGCTGAGCGGCACGACGGGTGTGAAGTCGCTCTATATTGCGATTCCCTCGCGGGCGGGCGCGTTGCGCCTCGCCGTGCCGCTGGCCGAGATTGAACGTCACGTGATGGAGACGCGGCGGAAAAACCTGATGGGCGCGGGATTGGCATTTCTTCCAGCCATCGCGATCGCCGCGTTCTTCGCCCGGCGCATTTCCAGGCGTCTGGCAGGTGTCATCGCATACGCGGGGGAACTGGCGCGCGGCAATTTCCTCGCCAAGTCTCCCGAGGGGGACAAAGGCGAACTGGGCGTACTCAGCAGCCAGTTGAAGGACACGGCCGAACATCTGCAAAAGGCTGTAGAGCAGTTGCAGCGCGAACACGCGGAGCTCGAAAAGCTGGAACGCGTCCGCAAGGATTTCGTGATAAACGTGTCGCATGAGTTACGCACGCCTCTCGCGTCGATCCAGGGCTACACCGAGACTTTGATGGACGGCGCGCTCGAAGACAGCGCGAACAATATGCGCTTCCTCGGCATCATCCGGCACAACGCCGAGCGGCTCGCCCGATTGACCGCGGACCTGATGACGCTTTCGCGAATCGAACTCAAGTCCCAGGATTTTCAGATGGCGCGATACCCGCTTGCCGATCTGCTGGAGAACGCGCTCGACACGGTGAGACCGATCGCGGAACGAAAGGGCATCCTACTGGAGCCGGCGGACGTCAGCGGAATAGCCGTTCGCGCGGATGCCGAGGCGGTCCACCAGATACTAAGCAACCTGCTCGATAACGCGATGAAGTACACGCCGGAGGGAGGCCGCATCGCGTTGCGCGCAAGCGTCAAAGGGGGACGCGTCGACGTGTCGGTCGCGGATACGGGCGTGGGCATCCCGGCCGAAGAACTCCCGCGCCTGTTCGAGCGCTTTTACCGCGTGGATAAGGCCCGGTCAAGGGAACTCGGCGGCACCGGGCTCGGACTCGCCATCGTGAAGCATCTGGTGCTTTCGCATGGCGGAGAGGTGCGCGTCGAGAGTGAATTGGGCCGCGGGTCGACCTTCTATTTCACTCTTCCCCTGGAGGTTTCACCCACCCTTCACCAATCCGTAACCGTTGCGTAACGGGTCCACTGTTAGGCTCGAAACGTAACCATGAAAAAGATCCTGATCGTCGAGGACGACTCCGACCTCTATTCCCTCGTCCAGTACAACCTGGAAAAAGAAGGATTCGCCGTATGCGGCACCGAGACCGGGAAGGGAGCGATGGATCTCTGCCGCCGACAGCGGCCCGACCTGGTTTTGCTCGACATCATGCTGCCCGATTCCGACGGCCTCGATTTGTGCAAGCGCATCCGCGGCGACGGACAGTTGATGAACGTGCCCATCATTTTTCTGACGGCGCGAGCCTCTGAAACCGACCGCATCATCGGGTTGGAGCTGGGCGCGAACGACTACATCGTGAAGCCATTCTTCGTTCGCGAGCTGGTCGCGCGAATCCGGCTGCAATTCCGCGGGCAGAATGCTCCGACTCGCGTGCTCAGTTCCGGAGGAATCGAACTCGACCGAGACAGCCGGCAGGTCCGCTAGAACGGAACGCCGGTGGCCCTGACGGCAACGGAGTTTCGTCTGCTGGAGCACCTGATGGGACGGTCCGGCATGGTCTTCAGCCGCGACCAGTTGCTCGACGCGGTGTGGGGTCACCACCGGGCTATCACCGATCGCGCCGTGGATGTCTACATATTGCGGCTGCGGCAGAAGATCGAGCCGGATCCGGTGAATCCCGTGCTTCTGCATTCCGTGCGGGGATTCGGGTATACGTTCGAGGCGCGGTAACAGGACCCGCGGCGGAACCGCGCCAAGCTTCGCCTACACCACGGCGTCCCTTCCGAACGATGACGCTCATCCAGAATAGCGGAGAGCCAAGACCGTAATGTCGTCCGATTGCGGAGTGCCGGCGGTGAATCCGCGCACCTCCCCGATCAGGTCGTCGACAATCTCCCTCACCTTCTTGTCACCGGATCGTTCCAGGACTGCTTCCAGCCGTTCTTCGTGGAAGCCATCCCCGTCCTTGTTCTGCGCCTCGGTGACTCCGTCGGTGTAAAGAAGGAGCGCATCGCCAGGTTTCAGCGTGACGCGGCCGATCTCATATTCGGCGTCCTCAAAAAGCCCCACGATCATGCCGCTGGGACCATCGAGCGCCGCCCTGGAGGCGCTGCCCGTAAATACATACGGCGGATTGTGTCCGCCGACGCAATACTCGATCTCCCCAGTCGCCGTGTCTAGGATGCCGTAGACTAAGGTCACGAACATCGCGGATTCTTTCTCCTTGCTCATGACGCTGTTGACGTACTTCACGCATTCGGCGGCGGGCACTCCCTGCAAAGCCGTGGCCTTGAGCAGCGTACGGCAGGCAGCCATGAAAATGGCCGATGCGACGCCCCTTCCCGAGACATCGCCGACGGCGAAGCCGAGGCGGGCTTCGTCGATCAGGAAAAAATCGTAAAAGTCGCCGCCAACTTCCTGCGCCGGGATCATCGCCCCGTAGACGTCGAAATCCGCTCTTTCCGGGAAAGCCGGGAATTTCCGGGGGAGAATCGATTGCTGGATGCGTGTGGCGACGCTCAATTCGTTCTGGATCGCCTTCAACTGCTCGCTGGCCTTCTGGCCTTCCCTGATCCCGCGGAGTTCCTGAACAGTCTTGTTAATGGTAGTCTCGAAATCCACGAAGTCGATGGGCTTGGTCAGAAAATCGTAAGCGCCGCGGTTCATGGCGGTACGGATGTTCCGCATGTCGCCGTAGGCGGTGACGATAACCGTCTTCAGGAGGCGGTTGATGTCGCTGAGCCTGGAAAGCAGCGTGAGGCCGTCCATCACCGGCATGTTGATGTCGCTCATGACGATATCGATAGAAGGGTCCTGCTGAAGTTTCTCCAGGGCTTCCTGGCCATTGAGCGCGAAACAAAAATCAAATTCTCCGTCCCTGATCTTCTTGCGAAAGCGCTGACGGACCAACAGCTCGAGATCTGCCTCGTCGTCGACTATTAGAATCCTGAATGACATGCGTTATTCGAAACCCGCGCCCTTGGGCAATGTGATGATGAACTCAGCGAAGCGTCCCGGCTCCGACTCGATCCGGATTTCGCCCCGATGTTCCTGTACCACGATATCGTAACTCATCGAGAGTCCGAGGCCGGTGCCTTGGCCGGCGGGCTTAGTGGTGAAGAACGCCTCGAAGACCTTTTGGCGGATCTCCTCGGGAATGCCGTCGCCGTTGTCGCGAATTCGAATCTCGGCCGATCGGCCCAGATTGCGCGTCCGGACGGAAAGGGTTGGAGAGAACGCATCGCCGGCTCGCAGTTTCTTCTGATGGACGGCGTAGAAGGCGTTGTTCGCGACGTTGAGGAAGACGCGGCTGAGGTCGTGTGGGATGGCACTGATGGGCCCGATGGAAGAGTCGTAGTCTTCCTCGATCGTGACGTTGAAGCTCGCATCCTGGGCGCGCATGCCATGATAGGCCAGCTTGACGTACTCCGCGAGCAGTAGGTTGAGGTTGATGGTCTGACGCGCGCCGGACTGTCCCCGAGAGTGCATGAGCATGCCGAGCACGATGCTGTCGGCGCGTTTGCCGTGCTCACGGATTTTTGCGGCGTTCTGCTCGAGATCGGCGAGCAGATCGGATACCCCTTCGGCCGCCCTTCCGAGATCCTGACGGAGATCGCCGAGCATATCGACCAAAATTTCTGCGAAGTTGGTGACGAAATTGAGCGGGTTCTTGATTTCGTGAGCTATGCCGGCCGTAAGCGCGCCGAGCGAAGCCAGCTTCTGCTGGACGATGAGCTGATCCTGCGTGCGGCGAAGCTGGTCGAGAGTCAGGGACAGTTCTTCGCTCTTCCGCTTCTCCTGCTCGTGGGCGAGAGTGAGTTCGGCGCGCGCGGCAGAGAGGTTGGCCGCCATGGCGTCGAAGCCCTGCGCCAGATCGCCCAGTTCGTCTTTCGCCGGGAGCGCGATGCGCTGGTCGAGGTTGCCGCTTCCGATGGCTTCCGCACCTTCCTTCAACCGGCGCAGTCCGCGGGTAAGGTAGCGCGAGACCGAGTACGCGACGGCGGTCGCGAAGACCGAGGAAAGAGCGAAGATGAGAATCGTGATGCGGTCCGTAAGCCGCGCGACCTTGTAGAAATTCGCGCTGGCGGCATCGACGCGGCTCTTTTCGTCCCGCTGCAACTCGGGCAGAAATTCGCGAAGGACCTTGCCGCTCAAGGGCTCGGCGCGAATGGCTAATTCGGTGATAGCTTTGGATTGGTTGACGCCGAAGTTGGAGTAGAACAGTTTCCAGGACCGGCCTAGATCCAGGTACGTTTTGGCGAAGGATTCGACTTTGGTTCGTGCCGCGCCCTCGGCGAGTTCACTCAGTTCCGAAATCTGGCTCGAAACGGCGTCGATTTGACCGTTGAAGACCGAAAGTTCGGCGGGATCCGCGCCCGCGGGGGCAGCACCGCCGGCCGCGTCGGTAGCGACCTGGCTAAGCAAGCTCACCTGCTTGTTGAGGTCGTTGACGTTCTGATTGATGGAGGCGATAAGGACCTGCGCGGAGATGGCTCGGCGCAGCGATTCCACGGTGGCCTGGCGCCTCAGATTGCTCCAAAAATAGATCGCCAGGTTGAGGCTAAACAGCGCCAGAATGGCCAGAAACGAAAGTGTCAATCGGCGGCGAATGGTCATCGGGAGCGGCTAATGTAGCGGGTAGCCTTTTTCGCCGGGCAACCGTCCGTCGATCTTAAGCACCTTCAGGCCCTTGGGCACCTGGGAAGCGTCGACAAAAGCCACCGCGCCGGGAATGGCGAAGACCAACTCGGCGGTCATCTCGTTGGAATATACGATTTTTGGCCCGCTCGCGGCTTCCTGGCGGAAGACCTTCGAAATCCAGTACTGCCGGAACTGAGCCTCGGTCATCTGATAAATGGTTTTGAGGACCATGTCGCGCTCACGGGCCGCTGGGGCGCGGATGAGCAGAGTGACACGCAGATTCGAGGACCAGAACTGGCGGTCTCCGGTAAAAAGCTTGCGGACCTCGGAGAAACTAAGGTTGTCGGCGGGCAGGTCGGCGCGAACGACAATGGCGACGTCGCCCGCGCTCGCTACCGCTGAAGTAAGCGCCGCCACCGCGAAGAAGAGGAAAAGTGTGAGTCGCCCCAAGTATATGACTCCCTCAGAAGGTGAGACTGGGTTGTATTAAACCCACGTTGACACGCGGCTGCCCCGGACGCCGCTGGTTGCGGAATTCAAATTTGAGCGCCGCGAAACTGGAAATGTCGTAGCGCACACCGGCCACGGAGCCGGCCAGGCTGGGAACGGCGCGAAGAATCGAGTCCGATCTGGAAATGTGGATGTACTCGAAGCGGTAGTACGGTTTCCAGAGACGCTCCGCAAATGGCAGCCGATATGCGGTCTGGACGTACCAAGCCTGGCTGTTGAAGGACACGGTGGACCCGAGCGGAGTGTGCCTGACGTTGGCAAACTCGGCAATAAATTCCGGATTTTCCTTTTGCCAGACGATGTGCGCCGACTGAATCCATTCGCGCGCCGGAAGGCCGCCGGCCGGCGAGACTTTGTCCCGATAGATCGAGCCGCCGAACTGAAGACCGTAAGGGTGGTCGGGCCTGGCGAACAGATTGACGAGCCAGGCGCGATTGTTGTTGCTATCGCCGAAGTCACCGGCGCGGCTGATTACGGAGCCGCGTCCGTTGCCGATTCCGGCGTTGTAGTTGAGGTTGAGACCCCCGGCCGGGATAGCTCCTTCGACCAGCCCGCCGACGAAGTGGACCGGAATGAAGCTGCCGCCGAACTGCGTCATCTCTGGCCGGCTGACAGTGGTCTGAAGCCATTGGCCATGGTGAAAGGCGGTGTTCCAGTAGTTAATGGGCGTATGGTAGCGGCCAAAGGAGGCTTTGAAGTAGTCGTTCTGCTCGAAGCGAATGATGCTGCGCTCAATTTCCGCGTTGAACCCCGTGGCGGCGGGCGTTCCAGTACCGGCGTCGGGCCGGGCGCTGAAGCTCAATTCGCCCAGGAAATTGACTTTCTGAGACAGAGCGCCGGTGAAGTGCAGGATAAATTGGCCTTCGTTGAATCCACTGCGCGCGCCGCGCAGGCTGGACGAGGAGAAATTGACGTCGGTGAATCCGGCGAGCTTGAGCGACGGGTAAGTGGACTGGCTAATCTCATGCGCAGGCATGTGCTCGGCGCGCCCGGTTAGCGGCTTGGCTTCGGCGGCCTCCGGGGCCGGAGCGGCAGGAGCTGGACTGACCGGTTGCGACGGGCCGCGGCCCTCCAGTTCAGCGACGCGCTTCTCCAGTCTCCGAACCTGATCAATCAACGATTGGATAAGCTCGGCCTGGCTCGGTTGAGCCGGTTGCGCGCGGACCAGTGCCGGTAGCGCGAGGAGCACTGCGGCGCAAGCAAATAGACGATTAAACGGCATCAATGCCTCCCCGGAGGTGTTCGAATGGATGATTCTCGCATGACAGGACGGTGGCTCGGCGCGTGCCCGGCCCGTAAGAACTCCGCGTGAATACGTGAACCGCCATCCCGCCGGGACCTTGATCCGCGCCACGCCAAATTGAAAATGGAAACCTATCTAACATGACATAATCCACCCGCCGCAAACGCTTCAACGGTGGATCCCGCCTCACGGCGCTCCGGGGCAACCGGCTCTGGGCCACCGCATCGTTCTCGCCGCGTGACTCGGGCGCGATGGCCGCAGTCGAGAAAGCCGGCGACTTGGGCTGCGAACTTGAGCGCCTGATCGTGCAACATGCGAATATCCGGGTGATTCATCGAGGCCGCGGCGCGGCGGGCGCGCAGATCTTCGCGTTTGGCGATGTGCTCGGGCAGCACCTTGATGGCGACCGTGCGGTCGAGACGCGTGTCGCGAGCCTTGTAGACTTCGCCCATGCCTCCAGCCCCGATCGGGGAGACGATTTCGTAGGGGCCGAGTTTGTCGCCAGTGTTCATTCCGTCGCCGATCCCTTCTTCAACAGCGCCGGCCAGTTGACCACCACCTCCAGCGGCTGCGATCCGCCCGCCGGCGCCTGCACCAGGAAGCGCTTCCCGTCCGGCGCAACCGCGTAGGGGGAGACATTTGCCGTCCCCGCAGTCACGGCGAACAACTCGCGAGGCGTGGACGGCGTCACCGAATCCCCGCCCAGCTTCAAGCCCGCCACCATCAGCTTGTTATCCGCCGACACGTAGTACAACTCCCTCCCGTCCGGGCTCCACTCGGGATACCGGCCGCCGCCTGTCGAGATCTGGAACTTGCCCCGAGGCTTCGGGAACCCCTGCACGTAGACCTCGTCCCGGCCCGACTCGTCCGACGTGTACGCCACCCAGCGCGGGCTGGGCTCCGGTGAGAATCGCCCTCCCCATTCGTGGAAGCGTGTCCGCAGATACGGACGGGCTTTGGCCCCCGCTTCGGGCTTGCCGTCCGGCGTCACCGGCAGCACCCACAAGTCCCGCAGCGTGTCCGGCGCGGCCTCGTGGTACAGAACCAGCCGCCCGTCGCGCGACCAGTCGGTGGGCCACTGCTGGTTGACCGACTCGGTCACCCGCTGCTCGGTTCCCGCTCCGCTCGCCTCCTTGCGGTAAAGATTCAACGGGGAGCCCGCGCGGAACATCACCTGCCTGCCGTCCGGCGACCAGACCGGGTACGTCGCCAATCCCGGAAGGAACGTGAACCGGCTCCAGGCATCCCGCTCCACCTCCACCATCCACAGGTCGCGTACACTGCCGGACCTGCGGTCAACCGCGACCCGCCGTCCATCGGGCGACACCCTGAACGTGCGGTAGTCGCCCGGCTGACCCAATGCGCCACTGCCGGAATGGGCAGCCTGGCCCGCGCGGTCCAGCCAACTCAACTGCGCGCCGCCCGCCCGGCCATGCACCAGCAGGCCGCTCGACGAGGCCGCCGCAGCCATGCCGCCGAGCCCGCCCGTGCCCACCGGATCGGCGATGGGCCTCGGCTCGCCGGAGAGCTTGAGCCGCTCCGGGTCGAACCGCTGGGCCACCAGCGTGGAGCCGC
>SHUI01000167.1 GCA_009697455.1 Bryobacterales bacterium | reverse complement strand
GGAGACCAAGCCGCTCGCCCAAATACTCGAGGAATTTCAGCAGGGCCGCTCGCACATGGCGATGGTCGTCGACGAGTACGGAACGATCGCGGGACTGCTGACTGTCGAGGACGTTCTCGAGTATCTGGTGGGCGACATTGAAGACGAATACGACGAGAAAACCGCGCGTGAGGTCCTGCCCGCTTCCATGCATGAGGTCGACGGCGCGACCTCAATCCTCGACTTGGATACCCGGCTTGGCGTGCAAGTCCCCACGGGCGCGGGCTTCGAAACGCTCGCGGGATTTCTGCTCTCGCGGCTTGGGTACATACCGAAGTCCGGTGAAACGGTGGAGGAGGGCGGATGGCGGTTCTCCGTCCTTGAAATGGAAGGCAAGCGTATCGCGAAGGTCCGAATCGAACGGGACCTCCGCCCGGATCACCCGGACCGCCACCCGGCGTGACGCTGTGTAAGGTCGGGGTGCAGTCCGCACGCCACACCGTAGTTGGTATGCTCGCTATATTGCGGCTGGCTGTCATGTTGCGCTATCATGCAGCGGGACGGGGATGGGAAAAAAGACCGAAGCAAAACGTGACGAATCGAACCGGCGGCTAGTAGAACTTGTGAGGGCCCAGCAGGAAAAGCGTGGATTGCTCATCGTGTTCGAAGGGCCGGAGGCCTCAGGCAAGACAACGCAGCGAAAACTCTTCAAGACCTGGCTCCAAAGCGAGGGGCACGACGTCGTGTCCACGAGCTGGAATTCTTCGCCACTGATCAATCCGTTGATTCAGGCGCGCAAGATGGCGCATTCGCTGGGACCGGAGGACTACTGCTTGCTGCATGCGGCCGATTTCCGGCAGCGGCTGGAACTGGAAATCCTGCCCGCTCTCTGGGCCGGCAAAACGGTGCTGGCCGACCGCTACCTGTTCACGGCTCTTGCCCGGGATGCCGCGCGCGGACTCGATCTCGACTGGGTATTGAATGCCTACGCTCCTCTCTTCTGGCCTGACATGGTGTTCTACTTCGAGGTCTCCGGCGAAACCTCCGAAAGGCGCGTCGCGGCGGCGAAGGAGCCGAAGTTCTACGAAGCGGGACAGGATGTCACCGATATCGACGATCCGCTCGAAAGCTTTAGAGCGTTCATCGGACGCGTAATCCACGAGTACAAGGCGCTCGCGCAGATCTTCCAGTTCGTCACTGTGGACGCCGAGAAATCGATCTACGATCAGCACCGCGCGATTCGTAAGCTTTATCTGGCCGGCCAGAGACGTTCCTGGGAGGAGTGGAACGTGGAAGCCGTGTCGGATTGGCTCGGTCCGAATCTACAGGTCCCCGAGGCTCACCTTGCCCAGTAAGACGAAGCGGCTCCGCGAGGAGCGGCGCAGCGAGACGCCGCCTGAAAAAGGAAAGAACCAGAAGTCGAAAGCCAAGGACAAGGGCGGGGAGAAGGTCAAGGACAACGCGAAGGACAAGGCGGAGCCTTCCAAAATCGCCGGACGTCTCATCGCCATTGAAGGGACCAGGGGACCGGACCTAACGGAAGCCGCGGCGGAAGTCGTGAAGCGGCTGAGCAAGGCAAAGGTTTCTTCAGGCGCGAGCCGGTGGGACGCTTCGAACACGTTCTATGAAATGAAGCTGGGGAAGTCGAAAAACCTGAAGGTCTCGCCGAGAGTGCTCCTGCTTCTGTACGCCACAGACTTGGTATTTCGCTTGAAGTGGGAGATTCAGCCGGCTATCGAACAGGGAATGACGGTTGTCGCGGCTCCTTACGTGGAGACCGGCATCGCGTTCGGGCGCGCCGCGGGCCTTCCCAGGAAATGGCTCACCGACTTGTTCAGCTTCGCGCCGAAGGCCTCGGCCTGCTACCGCGTAAAGGAAAAGAAGAAAAAGGAAGCGTGGAAGGCGAAGTCCACAGACGGCTTTCTGGAGTTTGCAGGCGCGGCTCTTGTGGCAAGTTCCGCGGGCTGGGACGCCGCCGGGTTGCGCTCGCGAATCATTGAGCAGCTCGACGAACTGGAGGCGGCCAAAGGCTGCAAGAAACTGGGCAAGAAGATCTAGGGTAGCCAACGAATTCGCAGTCGATATCCCTGTTCGATACGGAAGACTGGAGTCAGATACGGGCTGATCAGGTCCCGGTGAAACCGTCGGCCTTGGCCATCGGCGGAATACCACCACCTCATGAGGCGGCGGAATGGAAATCCACGCCGAATTCCTGCCTCAGATAATTGAGAAACGCGCGGCCCCGCGGGCGTCCGTTGTTTTGGTCGATCTCCAGCCGTTGCAGGAAAGCCAGTATCGCGAGCACGTCGCCGTCGCGAGTTTTGTGCTCCGATGCGACACCGATCAGAGCCCGCCAGATTGCGAGTAAGAGATAGGAGTTTTCCTTGACCAGTTCCTCCGTCAGAGTGATTTCCTTGTGTGGTATTTTGTACGCGTGCAATTCCCGTGGCTTCTCGCGCTTGCGGGCCTCGATCCGATATTGGCAACCGGACGGGCAATCGAGCGTATTCTCGCGAGCCTCTCCGCAACAGGGCACGCGGATTTCACCGCCAACCGCGGGGCGACTCCGCCGAGGCCTCCGCCTTCGCATATCTTGCAAGACATTCCGTCAGTATACGGCACGTTGGAATCCGGCTCGCACGATACAATGACATTTCATGACGCGAACCGATCTCTTCTTGAAAATCGAACTGGAGCACGACGAGGACGAGTCGCCCGAGCGCCGCGGTCAGGAGATTTGCCGTCAAATCGCCAAGCTCTACGGCGTGCGCACGGCTGAGCTTTCGAGCTGCGTCACCAAGGCCGAGTGAGTGCGCTGGCAGAACCCGTCGGTCATGCCCGCGATATAGTCGCGGACTACGCGGTGAGTGGCGCCCTCCACCGCCAAGGTGTCGTAAGGCTCCGGCAGGCGGTCCGGGTGGTTGAGGAAGAACTGGAACAGGTCCGCGATTATCGCCGTGGAACGTGCCCGTTCCTCAAGCAACGGCGGCGAGGAGTAAACTCTCTCGTAGAGAAACCGCTTTAGCGCGACGCTGGCCAGGCTGGCCTCCGGCGTGAAGGCCGCCAGCCGCACGGGGTGCGCGCGAACGTCCTCCACATCGCGGACTCCGGCTTCGCTGGCCTTCCGTGCCGTTCCTTCGATCAATCCGCCGACCAGAAAATCGATCAGGTTTCGCAGCGATTCGAGGAATCGTTCGCGCGCCGATGCGCCCGGAAATTGCATTTCGACGGTTTCCAAAATGGCGGCGTAAGCGGGAACCGCGCCCGCGATATCGGCGGAAGTAAACAGGCCTCCGGAAAAGCCGTCGTCCAGGTCGCCCGTGTTGTAGGCGGCTTCGTCGGCAAGATCGATGAGTTGGGCTTCAAGAGGCGGGCGCAATCCCGGGAGATACTCGCCGAGTTCCGGCGGCCCGCCAGGCTCGATATCGGCGGAGTGTTTGACGATGCCTTCGCGGACTTCAAACGTGAGATTCAGGCCCGGAAATCGGACGTACCTCTGTTCGAAACTCTCGACGATTCGTAAAGCGTGCAGATTGTGCTCGAAACCCTCGCCGAAGCAGCGCATCTGGCGGTCGAGTTCTTCTTCTCCCGAATGCGCGAACGGGGGGTGCCCGATATCGTGGACCAGCGCCAGCGCTTCAGTCAGATCCTCGGCCAGGCCCAGGGCCGCGGCCGCGGTCCTTGAGATCTGGGAGACTTCAATGGTATGTGTGAGGCGATTGCGAAAGTGGTCGGAAAGACCGGAGGTGAAGACCTGCGTCTTGGCTTCGAGCCGCCTAAAGGCGCGAGCGTGGATAATGCGATCCCGATCGCGCTGGAATTCGCCCCGGTAGGGATGGGAGGGTTCCGGGTAACGGCGTCCCCGGCTAAGTTCCACCGGAAAACGAAGACCGCGAAGCACCTATTTTGGCGCCAGTTCTCCAAGAGCCGTGACGGCGTTCCGGCTGATGGAACTGCGCTCCTTGGCAAGCGGTTCGAGTAACTTCCTCGCTTCGTCTGGTTTCGACTTCCCAAGTACCCTGGCTAACGAAATCGTCGCCTGTTCCTTCGACACCAGAATCGTCGGATGGTCGGCCAGGTTCCGTAGGATCTTCTCGGCATCCGCGGCGCGCCCGGCGTTAGCCTGCAATTCGGCGAGCGATAACTGCGCGAGCGAGGCATACTCTTTGCCGCCCGAATCAACCACTTCCTTGAGCATCTTTTCGGCTTCCGCCGTCTTGCCCTGATCGAGAGTCAGAGTGGCCAGGTAGTAGCGCGCGGCGACCCCTTCCGTGGAACCGGCATGCTTGGAAGCCAGATTCGTAAACAACTTTACAGCCTCTTTGTCGCGCGCATCCTGTGTCGGGAAACTCGGTCCGCCGGACTGCGCTGCGCCGACTGGCGTCTCAAGAACCTGGACCGCCTCTCCGAGAGCCTGCATCCTCGCCGTTCGCTGGCCCGAAATGTAAAGGTAGGCGGCTAGCGCGGCCACGGCTACGGCGCCGCCTACCCCGGCGTAACGCGCGATCTGAGTTTTGTGATGGGCGACGTAGTCTACGGTGTGTTCGACTTCCATCGCGAAATGGTCGGATTTCAATTCTTTTCTGCTGATCTTCGCCACGAAAACCTCAGTGCAAGGAGTTATTTTCGATGATACCATGACTCCTTCCACCGGGTTAGGTCCCGCCATGAAACAACGGTTGCAATGGGAAGCCGCTTGGGCAGGCCACAAACAGCGATGGCCTGCCTCACCGCCGCTGCTCCGTGTGCGGACTGGGAACAGTAATTTCCTGTCACACCTCTAACGTCGCGCTGGCGGCTTAGGCGGCTACACGGTCTTAGCCACCGCCAGCTTACTCTCGGTATCTGGGAATGGGAAAGATCAGACGCGCCGCGCGATGACCAGCGTCAAATCGTCGGCGAACGGCGCGTTGGAAGTCCATTCCGCGAGCGCCGCGGTGACGTGATTAACCATTTCCTGGGCTCCGTCCGCGTAGTGGTCTTGAAGGATCGCGCCCAGGCGGTCTTCGCCGAACTCCTCGTCATCCGCGTTCGCCGCTTCGGTGACCCCGTCGCTGAACAAGACCAGCACGTCTCCGATGTTCATTTGAATCGTGCGCTGCTCGTAGTCGAAGCTTCCCAGTATCGCCAGCGGTGGACCGTTCCCTTCGAGCATTTCGACCGCCCCGCCTTCCCTGATGAGCAACGGCGGGTTGTGGCCGGCGTTCGAATATGTCAGTTCACCCGTTGCCGGGTCGAGCAGGCAGATAAAGAAAGTAATGAACCGGTTGCCGGGGCAGTTCTTCTTTGTCAACTTGTTGAGCCGGGTTACCAGTTGAGCCAGGTTCGTAGGATCGTCGGCCAACACCTGCACGCGAGCCTGAAGACTCGACATCAGCAACGACGCCGGCATGCCTTTGCCGGAGACGTCAGCCACGACCATCGCCACTTTTCCGTCGGGGTAAGAGAAGAAATCGTAGTAGTCGCCGCCAACGGTCCGGCACGGTACGTTGTATCCCATCACGTCGGCGCCAGCTACGGCAGGCGAGCCGGCGGGCAACAGACGGCCCTGGATATCGGCGGCCTGCTCCAGCTCACGTTTGTGCAAGCGCTCGGTGTGCTCCACTTCAACCAACCTGGCGTGATCGATCCGAATGGCTGCCACGTTCGCCATTACGGTCAGAAGGTTCAGGTCCTCGCGCGTGAATTCGCGGTTAGCAGCGGGGGAATCGAGATAGATGAGGCCGATAACCTTGTCCGTGGTCTGCAACGGCACGGCGATCATGGACCGGACCTGGTGCTGCACGATGCTCTCCCGGTTGCTGAACGCCCTGTCCTGCAACGCGTCCCGCACGAGGAGAGACGACTTGGCTTCAATAACGTGATCGCGAACCGCGGCGCTGATACGGAAGCCCTCGCCGCGGAGTGCCCTGACTACCAGGCGATCGCCCTCAAGACCCATCAGGACCCCTCGGTTCGCGCTTACGGCTTCAAGCGACAGGTCCAGAATCACGCCGTACAGGTCGTCGAGCGGCCGGTGTCCCACGAGTTCGCGGCCGGCCCGGATCAGCGCCTTCATTCGCGTGACCATCTCCATTGTGCCGCTTGCGGGCGCTTCTCTCGACGCAGTTCGTTCTTGCGCCAGCAGTTCTTTGAGATTCGTGATAACGGTGGAGGAAGACGGCGTCGCGGAAGTCAGGTCGGCCTCTTCGGCGCCGCCCTCGTAAAAAACGACTTCCGAGCTATCACGCTCCTCCCCAGTGCTGAACTTCATAACAAGATGACCGGCGGTTATGATGTCGCCCGGCCGCAGCGTCCAGTGGGCAGCAAGGCGGGAACCATTGACCTGCGTGCCGTTCTTGCTACCCAGGTCGCGAACCACCCATTCTTCACCGGAACGCTCCACCACGAGGTGCTCGCGGGACAAGCCCCCATCATCCGGGTACGAACGGTCGTTCATTGGTGACCTGCCCAGCGACAGCCGGTCGAAGGTCATGCTGAGAGTTTCGGTGCTGCCATCACCCGATCGGATAATCAGGTCAGGGGTTTTCATGAGCTGAAGTTGTGGTTGAGCGGACAAAACTGACCTATTCCTCATCGCCTTGCTAGGCGGAAAACCTGAGTATGAGTCTTCGGGGGACATTTTGCAACTGACCAGGACATCCAGGAGTACTAAGAGACTTCGCCCGTTGTCACCTGCCGCATGCCACCCCTGACGCGCCGGAGTCAAGGGCTCCCGAAAGCGTGCCCGGCAGAACGCGGCGGTGCCGGGGACGCGCTCCCGCAGCCTCTCTACGGTGGAAGGAGTGCTGAATGATTGGCGACAAATATCTGGCCGACCCGCGGCTGCCGAGCGAGCGGAAGGAAGACCGGAGTTGGCGGACGCGGTCGGATCCATTCACGGAGGTATGGGAACAGGTTCGCGAACAGATTGTTCCCAGGCTAGGCTAGAGGCCGGAGCGGCTGCTTAGCAATCATCGAAGAGTCTGGCGAGGCATCCAGGCCATTTCGCCGATCTTCTGAGATGTGCAAAACCAAGGCCTCTAGATACAAACCGACCGTATCGCCTACACGCGGACGCTTTGCGTGGGAACGGCATCCAGTACTTCCCGAACTTTGTTCGCGAGCGCCTCGAGCTTGAAAGGTTTTGCGAGATACGACACGCCCGCATCGAGAACTCCCCGGCGCACGATCACATCGTCGGTATAACCCGACATGTAGAGCACTTTGATTTCGGGCCGCAATTCGCTCACCTGTGCCGCCAGTTGCCGCCCGTTCATCCTGGGCAGCACCACGTCCGTCAGCAGCAGGTGAACCGGTTCCGGATGCTCCGCGAGCCAGGCGAGCGCCTGAGCGCCATCCACAGCGTCGGCAACCTCATAGCCGAACGATTGCAGCGCCACCTTGATCAGATCCCGTACCTCCACCTGATCTTCAACCAGAAGTACGATTTCGGATCCCCGCGACCCGCCCTCGCCGGACGAATCGTTTACCACGGCCGCCGCTCGGTCGACGCGGGGCAGATAGATTCCGAAGGTCGTCCCTTCGCCTGGTTCGGTCTCAACCGAAATCCGTCCTTTGCATTGCTCGACGATGCCGTAGACTATGGAAAGGCCAAGACCTGTTCCACTTGTCATTCCTTTCGTCGTAAAGAAGGGCTCGAAGATGTGCTTAAGGGTTTCTCGATCAATGCCGGTCCCCGTGTCGCTGATGCTCAGAAGGATGCACGGCCTACGTATGGTTATCGGATCGTCGGGAAGGTAAGTGGGATCGAACGCAATTTCCGATGTCCCGATATTCAGCCTGCCACCTCCCGGCATGGCGTCTCTCGCATTGACCGCGAGGTTCATCAGAATTTGGTGGATCTGGCCGGGGTCCGCGTTCACCCACGCCTCGGAGAGGCTCAGGCTCGTGACCAGTTCGATGTCCTCACCCAACAGCCGGCTTAGCATCCGTTCCGAATCGGCGACCACCGCGTTCAGATCGAGAACCCGCGGCTGCGTGACCTGCTTCCGGCTGAATGCCAACAGTTGCGACGTCAGATCGGCGGCACGCTCGCCCGCGTCGCGGATTGCCTGAATCTGAGACCGGATCGGGTCTCCGGCCGGCAGCGCCTTGGATGCCATATCGCTGTGCCCGTTGATCACGGTAAGAAGGTTGTTGAAGTCGTGCGCGACGCCGCCCGCCAGGCGTCCGACACTCTCCATTTTCTGCGCTTGCAAGTAGTGTTCCTGCAGCGCGTGCTGCTCGGTTACATCCACGCCTAGAGCGGCAACGGCCACCGGTTTACCATGGGAATCGCGCAGTGTCACATTGCTCATCTCGAGGTATAGCGGCTTGCCGTCTTTCGTCAGGACAGTCGGCTGGGAAGACCAGCCGGACTGCTCGCCTGTTTGCGCGACGGATTCGCACAGCCGGGTAATCCGCGCGTGACGTTTCGGCGGCAAAATTCGGGTAACGTGCGATCCGATAAGTTCTTCTCTCGTCCATCCCAGCTTTGCCAGCGAGTAGTCGTTACAAAACGTGAATTTACCGTGCACGTCGTACATCGCGGCCATGAGATTTACGTTCTCGAGGAGGCCCCGGAACCGGCTTTCCGACTCGCGCAGCGCGTCTTCGGCAAGTTTGCGCTTCGTAATTTCGCGTTCACAACCTTGTACTCCGATCTGCCGGCCGGTTTCATCGAGAATCGGACCCCATGTACTCGTTGCCCACTTCACTGTGCCGTCTTTGGCAATCAGCCTGTACTCCTGGTCACGGAAACTCGCCCCTTTGAATAACTGCTCCCAGAGGGACGTCATTCGGAGCTGGTCATCCGGATGGACCCATTTGATAGAGGCGCGAGCTTCGAGTTCCGATACTGGATATCCAGTGAGGGCCTCAACCGCGGGATTCGCATAGATGAGTTTTCTGTCCTCATCGTAGGCCAGCACCATCTCCTTCAGGTTGTCGGCCATCAATCGCAGTTTATGCTCGACCACGCGTAGCGCTTGCTCGGCCTGGCGCGTCCGGTTTCTTTCCCGCCGGATACGGAGCGCCTGCCACGACGTCAGCGTTAACAGGAACGCGGAGAATACGATTCCCGCGATCAGCCATCTCTCCCGGCGCTTGGCGCTCAGCAGCTTTTCCATCTCCTCGACGTACATCCCCGGCATGTAGCCCCAGCGTCCGAGGGTCTCGCGCAGGCTGCCATCCGCAGCCATGGCACCGATCTCCTCGCGGAGGGCATCCGCGGCTGCACGCGCGGCGAACGTGGCGCCGATTCCAATGCCAACATGCCTTTCGGAAACCGGAATCCACCGTAGCGGCTGGCCAGAGCACCCTCCCACGGCGAGAAGAGCCGCGATCGCCGAGGAGGCCTTCAGAAAAGCCGCATCCGAGCCTTCCGTGCACACGTCCTGGACGATGCTTATTGTCGAGGTCCGTGAAACGATCCGGGCTTTCGGGAACAGCGAGCGCGCATTTTTATTGTCCGTCACCAAATCGGCCGCGACGCTGATGGTCCCGGTTGTCAGGTCCCGCACCTTCCGGTGCGGACTCGATTCGCGGACCAGGAGAGAATACTCGGTTTCCATGTAGGGCTCGGTCATGTAAATGAGACCCAGCCGCTCGGGGGCCAGCGCGATGTAAGGCGCCAGATCCAACTTCCCGGTTTGGACTAGTTCAAACTGGTTTCCCTCCACCTGGACCCACTCAAGCTGGATTCCTCGGCGCCGCGCCGCCTCGCGCACCAAATCTATGGCGAGGCCCGCCGGCTTTCCGTCGGCGCCCAATACTTGAAACGGCGGGGCGATCTGCCACCCGGCCCGGTAAGGGCGCCGTTCAACTCGGGGTCCGCGGATGCCCAGCCACAGTAGAACTCCAGCGGCCGCGCAAATGAGGCAGATGCCGATCATAGACCTGCCGGTTGCGCGGCGTATCGATATCAATAGATTTCTCCCGCTGACGAAATGTCAGCAAAACGCAAGGCTACCCGTGGTGTTCCGGATGCGCGCAAACCGGGAACCGCGAGAGCACGGTGTTACCCTTGTAACCGAGTTCCACCAACAGCCCGATTCGCGACGTGTAATACCCGTCCGCGGTCATGTTCTTGACCGCAAGGAAGAATCGCTGCTGGGGAGTCTTCACCCGGTTCTTGTCCACTGCCTCGCTCAACGGCGTGAGCAAGGCGATCTGAGCGGCTTCACTCCGCTTCAGAAATTTCTTTGATTCGAGCCAGCGCAACCCCTCGCGAAAGACGCCCTCGTGACGCTTGTTGGCCGCTGCCACCGAATCGATATAGGCCGGAACGCCGGCCTCCACCGCTCCAGGCGTATCCGTCTTCGGAATGATCAGATCGGCGATCCGCGAGATAACTGCAAACTCGGTTTCCGAGAAAAACTTCGGCTTGTACGGAGCGGAATCCGCTCCTTCCGCGCTCTTGGGAACGTGCGCGTGCTGGCCGTACAATTCGTCCGCGCCGAAGGGGAACGCGCAGGTCGTGCCGATGGCGCCGATAATCTTTAACGTTTCTCGCCGGGAGTCCAATTACATCTCTCCTTTGCGCAGCGTTTCGGCGATGTGATCCGCCGTCCGCGCGGCGAGCGCCATGATCGTGTGGGTCGGGTTCTTCTCCGAAGCCGAGGGAAACACACTGCCGTCCACGGCGTAAAGATTCCGAATGTCATGCGAGCGGCAGTTGGCGTCGAGCACGGATGTTCGCGGGTCCGTCCCCATGCGGCAGCCGCCCAGCTCATGGTTCGTGGCGGGTTTATCGTAGACCGTCAGGATCTCGGCGTTGGCGGATTTCAG
>SHUI01000166.1 GCA_009697455.1 Bryobacterales bacterium | reverse complement strand
CGGCAAGACGTTCCTGGGCGTGAACCTTTCGTGCATTTCGTGCCATGACGGCAAGGGCCACCTCGAAAAGGTCAATGTCTGGCTCAGCAGACAGAAGCGTTCGCAATTTTTCCAGAATTCCGCCTTCATGGGCAACTCCCGCTACCTGATGTATTGGGAAGACGGGAAGCCTCAGTCGGGCGAGTTCCTGATCGACGACAACAGTCCGGGCTACGATACCAAGGGCGCGAGCATGATCCGCGTGCCCCGTTTTGGCGGTCCAGGCACTCCCGCCTACATCATGACTGGCGAAAAGCCGAAGACGGGAGCGGAGCCGCGTGAGGAACTGGGCCGCATGATCACCGCCGACCCTCAGTTCGCGCGCGCAACGACGAATATGTTCTGGGCGAGGCTGATGGGCTTCGGCATTGTAGAACCGTTTGATGAATTTGATCTGGCGCGCCAGGATCCGAAGAACCTGCCGGCCGGGTGGGACTTGCAGCCGTCGCACCCCGAACTGCTGAACGCCCTCGCGAAGGATTTCCGGGCGAACAACTTTAGCCTGCGGACGCTGCTCGGCACGATTTGCAAGTCGAACGCGTATCAGCTTTCGGCCCGCTACAACGGCGAGTGGAAGGATTCGTATACCAAGTATTACGCCCGCAAGTTCGTCCGCCAGTTGAACGCGGAGGAGATTCACGATGCCATCGCGACGGCCACCAGCCGTCCGGGTTCGTTCGCGTACGGCGGCGAAAAGATGGGGATGGCGATGCAGTTGAGCGGCCCGGCGGGCGGCGGGGACGTGCGTTACTTCATGCAGACATTTGGCCAGTCGAACCGCAGCAACCCGGCGCGTAATCCAACCGGGTCGCCGCTCCAGCCACTTCTGTTGATGCAATCTTCCGTAGTGAACGACCGCGTTGTCGCGGCGAAGGACAGCCGTGTGCAGCGCCTGCTCGACACCTACAAGACGGACGACAAGCGCGTGGTGGAGGAGCTTTTCCTCGCCACTCTGAACAGGCCTCCGGCAGAGACGGAAAATAAGGTCGCGCTCGAAGCGTTGGGAAAGAACCGGATTGACGGCGCGCAGAACCTTCAATGGGCTCTGATCAATCAGGTGGAATTCGTGTTCAATTACTGAGAGGGCGCGATGACGTTTAAGACAGTTGGAGACGTGACTCAGTCCCGGCGCGATCTTCTGAAGTTTGGCGGAATGGGTTTGCTCGGCGCGTCGGCGGAAGCGGTATGGCCCCTGCAAGCCGGGGCGACCGAGACGAAGGCCAAGCCCCGCGGAACCGCGCGCAACGTGCTTTTTTACGAGATCTCGGGCGCGATCAGCCACATTGAGGGCTTCGACTTCAAGGAGTCGAAGGGCATGCCGAAAGATCTGGACGTCCGCAAAGTGCGGAACGATCTGTATCTTTCGAATCTGCTCTTCCCGAAGGTGGCGAAGCAGATGGACAAGGTGGCGATCCTTAAATCGATGCTGAGCCACGAAGAGGTCCACTTCCGGGGACAGTATTATCAGCAGGCGGGGCGTCAGTTGAACCTGGCATTCGCGCGGGAGATTCCGTCGATCGGTTCGGTCGTTGCGATGGAACTGGAACAGCGCCGCCGCGCAACGGATACCTTCCCCACATACATGTCGTTCTATCTGGAGAAGGGAGCGGCGGGAGCGCTTTCGACAGGTTTCCTGCCCCCGAGATTCTCCGTCGTGGATATCAATCCGGAATCGGCGGTAAAAGGGGGGGCGCTCGACCAGAAAGCGGTTGAACTGCTTGAAGAGCGCTGGCGGTTGTTGCGCGATCTTCGCGACTCCCGCGCAGTGAGGCCGGCTTCGTACGGGCGCGACATGGCGGGCTACGAGGACTACTATGAGACAGCCCACAGGCTGTTAACCGACAACCGCTGGCCAGACGCGTTTAAGATCAAGGAAGAAGATCGCAAGCGCTACGGGAACAATCCGGTTGGCATTTCCTGCATCCTGGCTCGCAATGTTCTGGCCGAGGACGCCGGCACGCACTACATCCATATCTGCCACCCTGGGTGGGATCACCACGTCAATATCTGGGACAGGAAAGCGGAGTCGAACCACTACAAATTGTGCGCGGAGTTCGATCCGGCGTTCTCGAGTCTGCTCGAAGATCTCGCGGCCACCCGGTCGAAGACCGATCCCGCGAAAACGCTGCTCGATGAGACGCTGGTCGTGTGCATGAGCGAGTTTGGCCGGACCATCGGGGCGCTCAACAACATGGCGGGCCGCGACCATTACAACAAGTGCTATCCGGCGCTGTTTGCGGGAGCGGGCGTTAAGGGCGGCCGGAACCTCGGCGGGACGGACGCTGACGGCGGGAAATGCCTCGATACGGGATGGGACCACCGGGAGCAACCGCGGATGGAGAATATCACGGCGACCATGTTCTCCGCGCTGGGGATCGACTGGAGCAAGGAGATCAGGAATACTCCGTCCAAGCGCCCCTATGCGTACGTGGACCCGCTCGGTCCGAACGGCTACATTCCCACGGATGAGATTTCCACGATTTACGGATAAGCTGGCCGCACTTTTCCGCGCCGCGCTGGTCTGCGCGCCCTTAGTGTGTGTCGCGGCCGAACCCGGCATGACGTTTATTCCGGGTGGCGAGTACATGCGCGGACGCACGCACACGCTCCCGGACGACGACTTGCAGTGGTATCCCGAAATCATGAAGGACGATCGTCCCGTGAAGCGCATCACGGTCGACGCGTTCTACATGGATACCTACGAAGTCACGAGCGAGCAGTACGAAGAGTTCGTAAGAGCAACCCGCCATCGAGCTCCTTATCACTGGCCGCAGGGGCGCCTCCCGGAAGGGTATGCGAAGAAGCCTGTCGCGAACGTCAGTTGGGACGATGCATCTGCCTACGCCAGATGGGCGGGCAAACGATTGCCCACCGAGGCCGAATGGGAGCGCGCGGCACGGGGCATGGCCGAGGGTCGTAAATATCCCTGGGGCGATAAGAATCCGGCAAAGGCAGACGCCCGTTTTGGCGCGGTGGACGGGCCGGCCGAGGCCGGCAAGTCCGCTCCGAATTATTTCGGACTCTACGATATGGCAGGTAATGTCTGGGAATGGTGTTCGGATTATTACGAAAAGGATTATTACACCAGATCGCCCGGAAGCAACCCGAAAGGGCCGGAGAAAGGCCTCTATCGAGTGATTCGGGGCGGGTCCTGGGCGGACGTGCCGAAGTACCTGACCTGCGCCAACCGAAGTTGGGCGCGCGCGGCCGAGCGAAGTCCGAACATTGGATTCCGTTGTGTGAAGAGTTTGCGCCGCCCGAAGTAGCCAGGCTACTTTCCGCGCAGCTTCTTCCAGAACGAGCGCGGTTCGGGTTCAACCCCCAGTAACTTCAAGTAAGGCTCCGCTTCGGCCGCGCTCAGGGGATTCGGCAGATCGCGCAACACGGACGCTTCGCGCAATCGGCAGAAGTGATCGATACAGTGCCAGCAGGAGTTGACGTGCCGCTCCATCTGGCTCCGGTTTGACCACGTGGCGCGGCCGTCGATGATGTCGAGAAACGCTTTCGCCGGAAAACAATCCGCGGTTCCCGCCTTGAGCGCCGCGCCAATCAATACGGCGCCGTTGTCCGCCACGACGCTCCGGCGCCACGAACTCATCTTGACTCGAAGCAACTCGGCCGCGCGTTCTCTTGCGCGCACGGCGGTGTCCGGAGCCATCTTCAGCATTCGCGACGTGGGTTGTTCATCGTAGCTCATCGTTTCAAGCCAGACAGCCTGTTTTTCGGTGAGCGTAAGAGGTGCAAGCGCTTCCGCGAGCGTCTCCAGGTCAAGCGCGTATTCCGCGGGGGGAGTGGCGCGGTCCCGCTCCGCCTCCCCAAGTACGCGCGCCCTCAGTGCCAGGAGGAAGTGGCGCTCGGGCGCGGGGTCGAAGGAATCGAACAGATTCGCCGTTGAGGTACGGAGCGAAATGAGAAGGCGTTCGACGAGCGCGGGATCGTTCTCGCGCGACGGAAAATAGTGGGCGATCAGCCACCGAATTACGGGAACATAGCGGGAGACGAAATCCGCCCAGCCTTCACGCTTGTCTTCACGGCAGTCGCGAATCATGTCGTAGCAGGTATAGATCATGTTCTTAATGGTTGAGCGAGTGCAGCGAAAGCTTCGGGTCCGATGGTGAAGCGCCGCCCGGCCGCACGTGCCGCTTCTTGCATGCGGAGCGTGAGCGAAGCCTGAAATGCAGGATCATGCCAGTGCTCGTAACCGTTTTTCAAGCTGATCCGGAAGCCAGCGTCGCGCGTGGTGGCGCCGGACGATTTCGTGGCGCGCACGTGAAAGGGATCGCCGATGGGATCACCCCCGGTGGCATCGATCGCGGCACGAACAAGAGCTTCAGGATCGCAGGGAAGCACCGGAGCTAATGTCGCGACAACGGAAACTCCCGCTTCCCGCAGACGGCGCACGGCCTCGAGACGCGATTCGAAGGAAGCGCATTGGGGTTCGTATAGCCTGCGCACGCGTTCGTCGTTCGTGGTGATCGAGAAGCCAACTCGAAGCGTGGTTAGCGAGGATAGCGTGCGCAGCCGGTCGAGATCGCGAAGTACAAGAGGCGCGCGAGTCTGAATCGCAAACACCAGCGGCGGTGAAGCGATTACGGCGTCGAGCACGGCAGGCATCATTTCTTCCCTCTCTTCGGCAGGTTGATAGGGATCGACGAGCGGCGAGCAATAGATGATCTGATGTGGCTTCAAAGATTTCCGCAAGAGAGCCGCTGCATTCGCCTTGAATGTGGTGAACTGGCCCCAGTGTGTCCAGTCTTCGCGCTTCAGACCGCCGTAGATACCCATTGTAGGGACGTAGCAATAGGTGCATCCGAAGGTGCAATTTCGGGCTGGCGTGAGCGAGTGAGTGAAGCCCGCCTGCGCGATAAAGCCGGTAGTCGAACTGAGAATACTTTTCGCTTCGGAATGATGGATGGGAAACTGCATCTGCCGCGCCCCAGGCCTATGAGGAGAAAGGCGCCGCTGGTTAGCGGTGCCGGAAGGTGATTCGACCCTTGGTCAAATCGTAAGGGGACATCTCGAGCGTGACCTTGTCGCCGGCGAGGACGCGAATACGGTTGCGGCGCAACCTGCCCGCCAGATGCGCGAGAATGATCCGTTCGTGCTCGAGTTGAACGCTGAATAGACCACTGGGAAATTTTTCAAGAACTGTTCCCGATACTTCGATATTGTCTTCTTTACTCATTCCACATTCTCTTCTTCTTTTCCTCTTAACCTTGTCCGCCCGGCGCCCTGGGCTGGGCGCTGCGGGCGGACAGGTATCGCTTACGCTTTAGCCGACCGTGACGTTGGCGGCCTGCAACCCCTTCGGACCTCTGGTCACTTCGAACTCCACTCGCGCACCCTCGTCCAGGCTACGATAGCCATCGGACTGGATCGCGGAGAAGTGAACGAAGACGTCCTCTCCATTCTCGCGCTGAATGAATCCGTATCCTTTTGCGGCGTTAAACCACTTCACTGTACCTTTTTCTTTCATCGGTGTTTCCTTATATGCTTATCTACATCGTTCTTGTGTCCCGAACCACCCAAAACGCGAAAAAGGGGGCTGCGGCTTCGACTACGCCGGCAACCCCCTTCTCGAATCTCGGAACAAGCGGAATGCACAAGTCAAACGCACATTTAGTATAGCCTATTTCTAACGCGCATTTGTCAACTGAGGCCGCGGCTCGCGAAATTTCATGGGAAAGTGGGGCAGGCCACGCGTAGTATGGTCCGTTCGAAAAGAGAAAAGAGAATACATTCGTGAGAGATTACGGTCATCTTCAACGCTCGCTGTTCGCCGTTGGACGCATTCTTGGCCTCTTCGCCGCAACAGGCGCCGCCCGAGGATCTGAAGCCGGTATTTCCAGGAACCGATTGCCAGCGGAAACGAGGACCTCAGTTCGAGGGCCCCGCGCCGCGGCGCCGAGATCCCCGGAACCTGCAGTGCAATACCAGAACTGGGACTTCAACGCGGGCGGAGCCGCTTTCGAAAAGCCCACCGGAAAGGACATCTTCGACGCGCTCGAATCCGATCTCGCCAAACCATCGGCATGCAGGGCTTCGACCGTTCGCTGCAACGCAAGAACAGTTCGATGCCGGATTCGAAGTTTCCCGAATATGCCATGTACCTCTCGGCCCGCGACACGGCGCGCCTGGGCCTTCTCTTGTTGCGCGACGGCGACTGGAACGGGAAGCAGGTGATGCCGAAGGGATGGAGCAGCTACATCACGACGCTGGTTACGCCGCACCATGAAATGAATCCCATCGCCTTCGGTCTTTTGACGCGGGGGAGCTGGGGGGGATACGGCATTCTCTGGTAGGTGTGGGACGCGCCCGTGTGGAAAGGGTCGTTACCGTCCCCTACCAGAGCGGCTGCTGCGCAATGGAGCCAATGGACAGTACATTACCGTGCTGCCTGTCATGGACATAGTGATCGCCCACAAGGTGGATCTCGATCGGGACGGCAGCCGCCAGATTTCGCCAGGAGAGTTCACCGCCATTCTTGAGATGACGATGTCCTCGAACGGCACCGGCGAGTGCAAGTAGGCGGCGTCCCGGTCGTCCCGGTGCATTCGGCACGTCGGAATGACAGGCAGGAGGCCTCTCCCATTTTCCTGCTACACTCCGGTCATGTCTGTATTAGGTAACCGAGCCGGGCGCGCGACAATCATCATCCTGCTCCTGATCCTGCTGTTCGGGGCACGAACCATTGCCTCCTTCTTCATTGAATACGCCTGGTGGAACGAACTCGGCCAGATTGACACTTGGCTGAACAAGCTGTCCTACGAGGTTCTACCTGTCATTGCGGCCGCGCTTGCAGCCTTTGTTGCGCTTTGGATCGCGCACGCGCGCGGCGTAAAGTTCTCCGGAACGCGGTTGCTCGAACATTCGCTCTATCTGAAGATCTCGACAGCTGCGCTCTTGTTTGCCGGCTACGTCACCGCCGCGAGCTCGCTCGATCCCTGGACCATCGTGCGCTTTGCCGGCGCGCGGAGCATCCCGGCGGATGCAACGGCGTGGCACGACGCCATATTCGGCATGCCGCTTGCCTTCTATCTCTTCGACCTGCCGTTCTACACCTCGCTACGCCAGTTCATGCTCACGCTGACGGTGGCCTGCGTCGTTGTCTATTGGGCCGCGGCGCGCGGCTGGCAACTGCGCTACAAATTTCCGGAATGGCGGAATCAAACCGAGATCGACCCAACGATGTTCCGTCTGGAAGGCGGCCTCGAATCGAAGTTTCTCCGTGGAGCGGCCGCAGTCGCACTGCTCGCCTTCGCCGTCAAATTTTACTTAGGCCGGTATGAGATGGTCTGGAACGACCACGGTTTCATGGTTGGCGTCGATTACGTCGACGAGCACATCGCGCTGCCCTTGCAGTGGCTCCTGGTTGGAGCAAGCGCCGCCGCAGCCGCGCTTGTGATGGCACGCCGGTGGGTGCTGGCTGCGTCGATGGCTATAGCTCTCGTGGTCGAGTTCTCGGTCCCGAAACTTGTCGGTTCCCTTTACGTGCGCCCGAACGAGATCTCCCTTGAACAGTCCTACATCAAGACGCATATTCAAGCTACGCGCAGCGCGTTCGGTCTCGAGAAGCGCGTCCGCGAGGTCGATTTCAAGGCGCGGCCCGAGGCTCGCATCGATCCGGCCAAGCACAAGAGCCTGCTCGACAACGTCCGTCTCTGGGACTGGCGCGCCTTTCACGACACGGTGACGCAGATCCAGGCGCTGCGCCCCTACTACGTCTTCGCCGATAGCGACGTGGATCGATATACCATCGACGGCCAGTATCGCCAGGTGCTGCTCACGCCGCGTGAGCTCGACATCCGGCAGCTTGCCGACGCCCGCACGCGCTGGATCAATCCGCACTTCATCTACACGCACGGCTACGGGTTGGTCCTCGCCGAGGTAAGCAAGATCACAACTGACGGATTGCCCGTGCTGCTCGTTCAGAACGCGCCAGCCGAGGTCAAGACGAACAGCCTCAAGCTCACCCGCCCGGAAATCTACTACGGCGAAGTGGTTCATGAGCCGGTCTTCGTGCGGACAGCACAGCCCGAATTC
This sequence comes from Bryobacterales bacterium, assembly GCA_009697455.1. Lineage (GTDB taxonomy): Bacteria > Acidobacteriota > Terriglobia > Bryobacterales > Bryobacteraceae > SYKU01. Next base: position 2,721 of record SHUI01000166.1, on the reverse strand, counting down.
AACTACCCATCGGGCGCCGATAACGTTCACTCACGCTACGAAGGCAAGGGCGGCTTTCCGATTTCCTCGTTCGGCATGCGTCTCGCGGCGGCTGTGAACGAAGGCGCGTTCAACATCCTGCTCACCGGTTACCTGACGCCTGAAAGCCGCATGATGATCCATCGCAAGGTACGCGACCGGCTGCACCATCTCGCCGGATTCGTCGAGTGGGATAACGACCCATATCTGGTTATTACCGAAGCGGGGCGTCTGGTGTGGATCGTGGACGGATACACCACGTCGAACGCGCATCCATATTCGCGCGGGATCCGCTTCCGCGAGGGCGACCGCGTGAATTACATCCGCAACTCGGTGAAGGCGACGGTGGACGCCTATGACGGCGAAACGCGGCTCTACTTGTTCGATCCCGCGGACCCCATCATCCAGGCCTACCGCAATCTTTTTCCTTCGCTGATTCGTCCGGCCTCGGAGATGCCGCCCGATCTCCGGGCGCACGCACGATATCCGGAGACGCTGTTCCGCGCGCAGGCGGAGATCTATCGTACCTTCCACATGCTCGATCCGCAGGCCTTCTATAACAAGGAGGACGTCTGGGATCTATCGCGCTATACCGCCGGCCAATCGGGGAAGCCGGAGCCGGTGAGTCCCACGTATGTGGTGGCATCGTTGCCGGGCCAGGACAAACCGGAGTTCCTGCTGCTTACTTCCTTCACGCCGCGTTCGAAGGACAACCTGATCGGCATGATGGTGGCACGGTGCGACGGCGAAAACCTCGGTGAGTTGATGGTGCTGCAACTGTCGAAGCAGCAACTCATCTTCGGGCCGATGCAAATCGCCGCGCGAATCAACCAGGACCAGACGATCTCGAAGGACCTCACGCTCTGGAACCAGCAAGGCTCGCAAGTGCTGCGCTCGCAGACGCTGGTGCTGCCGGTGGAGGACACGTTCCTGTACATCGATCCTATTTATATTCAGGCTACCGAGGCGCGCATGCCGCAATTGAAGAAGATCGTGCTGGCAATGGGGAATACGCTCATATACGCGGACACCTACGCCGACGCGATCGCTCAGTTGAGCGGAAACGCGCAGGCCGTGGCGCGTGAAGCTTTGGCGGAAACCGGGAAGCCGGCGGAGGGGAAAGCGGCAGCCGCGCCGGCGGCCACGGGCGACAGACGGCTGGACAGCATCCGCCAGCATCTTCGCCGCTACCGGGAACTCTCGGCGCAGGGTAAGTGGGCGGAAGCGGGCAAGGTGTTGGAAGCTATCGAAGCGGAAGCGCGGTGAGCGTGCCTGCGCCACCCCGGCGCACCGAAAGCGATCCTACACTGTCTGAGGATGCAACGGATCGATGTCCGGCCAGGAACTGACGGTGGTGCAAAACTGGATGGCGGGGCTGAAGAAGTAAGACTGCGCGAAATCCTGGCGGGGAACGGCTGCCGATGGGACCGCCGTCCGCCGCGCCGTGACCGGTATGGGACGATCAGAGTTTCCCTACAGCACTCGAGGACCGTTCCGGACAACCGGACGGTAGGGAAAAACCATGGGACTCCCGGCACGAATTCCGCGCGCTGACCGGAACCGATCGTCGCTTGTTAAAGCAAATCACATCAAACTGAGAATCCACCCTCCCTCAGGGGGAAGTACGACAAGCGTGCCGGCAGACGAAAACGCATATGCTCCCGAATAATCGGCGTCCGTAACGGGTGTAGCGACCTGCGAACTCGAATTCGATCCAATTGTTAAACGAACCGCGATAGTCCCTGCTGAAATCCTCATCCTTAATCCTCCGAGTTTCCTGACCGGCTGTTAGAACAAGGCGCCTTCAGGATGCACCCGTCAGAGCATGGCACGTAAGAGTTCTGTCCGAGTAAGCGCCCGGTAGCAGGCTCCAGGCGAGCGAAGAGATTGCCCGCGCGAAGCCGAGTGTAGAGATCCCTTGAAAGAGAGGAGAGCAAACCGGCGGGTCGCAATAGTCAGTGAACGCAATAGCAAAAATAGGCAGATTATCAGCTGAAAGGTGTCTTATTTGGGAGGGCCGACCCTCTAATGTCACAGCGAAGGCAACAGACAACATCCGCAAAACCCGAAGGAATGCTGGACCTCCCCAATGGAATACGGTGCGGGTTAGGGAAGTGCAGGTGGCGAACGATCTGGGCGGCGAGGAGTAGCCAGCTTTGTCAGCGGCGAAGCGAGAGACGGCCAGCAGGCGGCCAAGCGGGAAGGAAGTGACCCAGATTATCGCGGAATGACGGCCTTGCTTCACGGCTGGAGGAACCATTTCCGGACGGGGAACACCGGCCGGGAGTTCAACAGGATGGACTCCTTCGTGGTCAAGAGCTTGCGCCCGGCGGGCAGAGGCCGGCAAGAAGCCATGCGGGATGGGTTTGTACCTGTTGATGGGCACGATGAAATACCCGGCGAAAGCCTCACCCGGAAGATCACCGTCAAGCCGTGTACCGGAAGACGGCATGCACGGTATGGAAGGGGAAATTAGAAACGGGCTTGCCCAAGCCAGTACCGCGCTACAATTCAACCAATGACAAGATCGTCGAAACTCTATACCGTTGCGGGTATCTTCGCAGTTGCGGGCGTAGGTGTTTTCACGCTTCGGACCTTCTTCGGCTTGCGGGTTGAGCTTGCTGGCAGCGGAACGCGGCCAGTGTTTTCGTTCTACAAGCCGGAGCAGCATTTCGCGAAACTCGAACAGCAGAGGGCCGCGAC
>SHUI01000165.1 GCA_009697455.1 Bryobacterales bacterium | reverse complement strand
GAACAGGCATGCGTTGCAAAGCGTCCATCTTCATCGCGACTGGCGTATATTAGATACGTCTCTCCGTTACTTAACGACCCTGCGCAGCCGCTATAGTCCGTCCAGACATCGAGCACGTTCGTCTTTGTTCCCTTGAACACTTCGTCAACATGGAAACGGAATCGTTTGCCATTCGCCATCATCGCGACAAGAACCGCCTCGATTGATGCGAGACTGGAAGTTGCGGCAATCTGAGATTTGAACGGCTCCGGAACCAGCTCCACATAGATATCCTGAAGCTTCCTTAAGGCCTCAGGAGAGTCCTCCTTCTCCAAGCGTGCCAGTTCGCCATCTGAAAATCGGTCGTTCAATCGCTTAGCCGAGCTCCACGGCTCAAAATCCGGCTCAATTGACTCTACTCGACCCGCAAAGACCAGATCGCTGCTGGAGAACGCCTCACAAACCGAGGCGAGAGGGCCGCACTTGCATCCGAAGAGGCTGGCAGGGCAGATCCACAGGGCGAGTATAAGAACCGATGACGAACCGCAGGCGCGCGGAACAGTGCCCGAAACGAAGCAGTTCATATGCTAAAGGTACCAGACCTGTACGCGGTGATCGTCGCCACGGACGTCAGGAAGCCCGTCTCGTCGCCAGCGCCGGTGGCTCGACGCATTCCACAAGCTTCACCCTTACGCTCGGTTGAAGCCGAGTTTCGGACGACGAGCGTCAGCGGAAAGGTCCTTCGGCCCGATACCCTACCAGCGGATGCGGCCCGTGTATTGGAACTGCCTTCCGAAATACGTGTTGCGCTGCGCCGTGATCCTGCCGAATAGGGAGCTATCCGGGTTTAACTGCGGGTTCGCCCCGATGAAAGTATTCGGCACGTTATACGATTCCAAACGCAATTCGAAACCATAACGCTCGGTTACCTTGAATTCCTTGGCGAGCGTCAAGTCGAGACTCTTGATGTTGGGGCCTTTGAATCCATCCCATTGCAGCGGATTGCCGCGCCTGGTGAAATCGGGCTGACGAACGACCTTCGAGGTGTCGAACGCACGGTCGCGCGTGGGATTGCTGATCGCCGGGTTGCCGGAGACCAGCGTCGCTCCGAGCCGCAAGTACTCGCCACTGATGTATTGCCAGATACCGCTCGCCGCCCAACCCCCGACGACCGCGTTGCCCCAGCGGCTCATCCCCGAAGCGTAGCGACGGCCCTTGCCAAACGGCAGTTCGTAGATCCCGCCTACGTTGAACTTGTGCCGCTGATTCGGCGAATTCTGAATTGTCAGGTTGTCGAGGAACGCATCCACGCCGTCGAAATATTCATCGTTGCTGGCGCGGTTGAAGTTGTAACCCACCAGGAAGTTGAAACCGTTCACGAAGGGACGCTGCGCTTTCAATTGCAGGGACTGATACCGGCGGTAGACACCTTCGGCGAACCACTGCGTGACGGCGTTGTACTGAGGATACGGCCGCAGGAGATCGTTGACCGATACCTGGGGCTGGTTGCGGAGACCGCCCGGAAACTTCGCCGGCGTCAGGATGTTGTAGAAAGGGTTGTCTACCCGGGTGTTTACGGCGCCCTTGTTTTCGTACCCGAATCGTGGGTCGATGTTATTCAGTTGCTTCAGGTAGCGTTGGTTGAATCCGAAGCTCATGAAATAGGTGGCATCGACCACGATCTGGCTGAAGATCTGGCGTTGATAACTGAAATTGAAGCGGTCGTTGTAGGAGGTCCGCAGATTCTGATTCCAGACTATGGATTGGACCGCGGACCCGAGCTCGGTATAACGGCCGAGCGTTTTAGCCACTGGCGGCGTGAGAGGGTTTTGATTGTTCGGGAAGGGATCGGAGAATCGCGCGCCAGGTATGCCTTGAATGGTCGGGAGGACGAGCGTGTCCTGGCCATATCCCGGGTAGGGGATTACGTCGTTGAGATTGATGCCGCCCTCGAAGTCGACGCTCGGTTGAATGGCGTAACGGGCGTAGCCCAGCCGAAGCGACGAGCGATCGTTGAGCCGGTAGGCGATGCCGAAGCGTGGCAGAAACGTGCGCTTGGGGGAGTTGTAAGCGGCCTGGTGTCCGCCATCGGTGTGAATCCACGCGCCGTTGTAAATCGGGGCTTGTTTACGGATCGCCATCACGGAATCGGGCAGCCTGGGCGCGCCCGCGCCTTGAAACTCAGGAATGGGGTTCGAGAAATCGAGGAAGCGGGAGAGCCGGTCGTCACGGTCGCGGAGCGGTGTGTCGTACTCCCAGCGGAGTCCAATATTGAGTGTGAGGTTCTGGGTGATCTTGAAATCGTCCTGGAAGAAGAAGCCGTAAAAGTGGTTCCGCCCGCGGAGGAAAGGCGTATTGCGTGCTCGGGAGTTGTCGCCGATTGCTCCAATAAGGAACGTGGCCCACTCGTGGCCGCTGAGGCGGGTGTTCGGGTTGACGAACGTGTTGGCCGTGTTTCCCGCGGGGAAGAAGAACTGGAGTGGGGCGGGCAGAGACGAATTGCCGCGATAGGAGCGGAACTCGCCTCCCATCTTGATGTAGTGCTTTCCCATGGTCTGGGCGACCTTGCCTTGAAAGTTTCAGAAGTCGGGCGCGGAATACCAGTAGCTGCCGCGACCGAAGTTCCCGCCGAGCTGGAGGCCCGGGTAATAGAGCACCGGCAGCGATTTCGCGTAGCTGTCGAACCAGGTGGGATTCGAAGTCCAGAAATCCTTCATGGATTGCACTTCGGCAATCGGGTCGATGAAGCGGTCGACCGGCTTGTTGTAAGAACCGCGAATGTCGACGACGGTCCTTGGGCCGGCGGTCCATACAGTGTCACCGACGGCGGTGAGCGAGTTGCGCTCGGAACCGCCAGTGGAGGCGGCGGGCGTGCCCGGCGGATTTGGCGAGGTGACGTTGGTATGGAAGCGGGAGACACGGCCGAAGACTTTCCACTTGTCATTGATGTTCCAGTCGGTGCGGTTGGTGTAGTTGTAATACTGGTACACGCGCGCAATGGTGAGGCGGAAGTTGTTGACTCCCGTGGCGTCGTCACCTGCGCCGTTGGGCGCCCAGATGTCCTTGAGGAAACGCAGTGAGGCTTGGTCCATCATGGCCCGAGGAATGACGTTGCCGGCGAAGGGCGTGCGCGTTATGTTCGCGCCGTCGACGCGCGTGGTCCAGGGATCGTAAACGGGTTTCAGCGCCGTTTGGCCCGCGTTCACCGAGAGGGATTTCGAGAAGTCGCCTTCGCGTTCGAGAGCCGTCGGGAGCGTGCGGATCACGTTGACGGGCTCTCGCAGGTTCTGTCCCTCGTAGCTGAAGAAGTTGAAGACCTTGTTCTTGACGATGGGATTGCCGCTCGTAAAACCCCAGACGTTGTGGCGGACGAGCGAAAGCGTCGGCGTCGTGGAATCGGGACGCGCGTTGAGCAGCGGATTGCGCCCGAAGTAGTAGGCCGAGCCATGCCACTCGTTCGATCCCGATTTCATTTGTACCGAAATGATGCCGCCGGCGGAGTGGCCGAACTCGGCGTCGGTCGCGTTCTGCTGGACGTTCACTTCGGACACCGAATCCATGGTTGGGACGTAGTTCGTCTTCGGACCCCAGGTATTTGGCGAGCCGTCAACCAGGATGTCGTTCTTGAGCTGCGTGCCCCCTCCCACGTCGAGGCGGGATCCGGCCCAGTGATGGAACGGGCTCTGTTCGCCCGAGGTGCTTGTAAACGTCACTTGCGGGTCGAGTTGCAGCAGTAGAAACGGGTTGCGGTGAATGATGGGCAGGGAGTTCGACATCTTGGTGTCGAGCGTGGTGTCCATGGTGGTTTTCGTGAACTGGACGGTGACGGGCGATTCGGTGATACGAAGGGTCTCGCTCACCTGTCCGAGTTCGAGACGCGCGTTGACGGTGAGATCGGAACGGGTTTGCACCAGGATGTTTTCCTGGAGAAAGGCGCGGAATCCCTGCGTCTCTACGCCGAGCGTGTAGGACCCGGGGCTGACGAAATCGAACAAGTATTGACCGGTTGCGCTCGATTCACGCACGGTTTGGACGCCCGTATTGGTATTCTGGAGCGTGACACGAGCGCCGACGACGACGCTGCCCGTGGAATCGGTAACGAGGCCCTGGACGCCGCCGCGCAATTCCTGGGCGGAGAGGAAGGAAGAAAAGGGAGCGAGCAATGCGAGAATCGTGAAAGTAACGCGAAGCATTTAGAACCTCCAGTCGCCGGGTTCCCCGTTTGGCGGCCCGGCGTTGACGTAGTCTATCACATGGACGTCCCGATCAGATCAAGACGCCTTCTCGGCGGGGCCTCAGGGCAAACTGCACGATCCCAACAAAACCCCTGCCGAAAAGCGCAATCGCGCCACGTTTCTGGAACGATCGGAGGCGGCGCCGCGACGCCGAAAAGGATTCGGAAACGGAGGCGACTCCCAGCTGAGCCTTGACAAAGCCTTCGAGTCCGCCACCGAGCGGTGCCGCCGTACCGCAGGCGCCAATTTCGAAAGTCTCACTTCCACCGGGAGTGATTGAGGCCCGACGGAAGGTTCCGCACCTTGAGAGCGAAGGCAAAGCGGCGAAGCCCACCGAATCCCATAGGGACGAAGACGAGGTTCTCGCGGATGAGGCTCAAACGGAGCAATCGTCTGGTCCGGGCTGAGGCCAAAATGAACGGGTAGTCCGACGCGGCGGAGAACTACGACGCCCCGTCGGAAAACCTGGTAACGTGGCACCTGCCATCAGGCGTCACGCCGATCCCATTGAATCTCACCGGCCCCACGGCCTGGAAAGCGCAGCTATCCTTGGCAGGACGCCACCGAAACGGGAAGGCCGTCCGGGTCGAGCCAAACGCCCATGCGTCCGCCGAAGTCTTCCTGGCGGACTTCGCGCATCTCGGGAACGCCGGCCGTCTTCATCCTTGCCGCGAACTCGTCGATGTCATCAACCCCGAAACCGGGATGCATATGCCCCGCTGGAATCTTGCCATCCTCAACGGGAGCAACCGAGCCTTCGGCGGCCTTGTGAAGGGCGAGCGTGCATCCTTCCGTTTCGAACTCGCTCCACTCGGGAGTCTCGAAGCGCAGTTTCAAGCCGATAAGGTCGCGATAGAAGGCCACGCTCCTTGACATGTCGCGAACAACAGAATCGAGTACGAGAACTTGGCCACGACGCGCTCTCTCCTTCGAGGCCGTTCACCGGCCAGGGCCTGCCTGGTTTCCTAGTAACCTTTGATCTTGTCTACGATATTCCGCAGCGGCTCGCCCTTCGCGAAGCGCGCTACGTTGTCGACAATCAATTCGCGCTGCCGCTCGGCCAAACCGTCGGATACGGTGGCGACGTGCGGCGTGATGATTACGTTTTCGAAGCTCCACAGGGCGTGCCCCTTGGGAAGCGGCTCCGGGTTTGTCACGTCGAGTCCGGCGCCGGCGATACGCTTTCCGTCGAGCGCCTTCACAAGCGCGTTGGCATCGTACAGCTTGCCTCGGGACACGGCCACGAAGTAGGCGCCCTTCTTCAAGAGCTCAAATTGTTTTGCACCCATCATGCCCTCGCTCTCCGGCGTGTGCGGGGCGGAAATGAACAAAACATCGGCCAAGGGGAGCACTGAATCGAGCCGGTCCGGCCGCACCATCTTCGAAACGTATGGATTGAGCGGCATCTCTTTCGGGTCCACGCCGATTACCGTCATGCCAAAGGCGTGCGCGCGCTGCGCGATCTGCGAGCCGATCCCGCCGACGCCGATAATCACCGCCGTCTTCCCCCGCAACTCGACCGCCCGATACGTGCCCTTCGCCCATTCCTGTTTCGGCTGGTTGGGGATGATATGGACCAGATCCCGCGTCAACGCCAGCAGGAGGGCGAAGGCGTGATCGGAGATCTCGGGCCCCTGAATGATTCGCGCGTTCGTCAGCATCACGTTGCTGTTGATAAAGTCCGGGAAACGGTAAGTCTCGACGCCTGCGCTAAAGATGTGCACCCATTTGAGGTTTTTCGCCGCGCGAAACAGTTGCGGCGAGATGATGCCGAGAATCGCATCGGCGTCCGCGGCCGCCTCTACCATCTGCGAGGCCTCGGGCGCTACGAACGTCACGTTCGGCGCGACCGATTTCATTTCGGGGATGAGATTCACGCCGAGGCCGGTCACGACAATCTTCTTCGGCTGCGCCGGGCAGATCAGGGCGCAAAGTAGGCCTGCGGCAAGTACGCGGGTAATCTTCATTGGAGCTCTCCTTAAGACGGCATTGGCGACGTCCATCCTGGCTATGTTACGATACTTTTCCTTAGTGTGCCTGGCAACGCCGTCCCGACGTCCCGAGGACGAGACATATGATGTTGCGAAACTATGAGATCCTCGCTGACGACCTGGTGGCGGTTTGCGCGACCGGCGACGCGGCCGCGCTGCAACGGATCAACGAGCACTACGGCCGCTCATCCACTGCGGACGACCTCCGCGCAATCGTTTGGCGGCTTGTGTATAAGGTGCGCCAAGCCGGTGGTGCCGCGAACGCTTTCAATTCCGCTGAAGCGCGGGAGTTGATTGCGCGCACATCCGGGTTCTGTAGTTGGACGGCATTGACCGAAGCTGTCGTTCAGGGCGCTGCATCCGCCGGACCTGCGTACTCGACTGACGCCAAGGAGAGCGCGATCGTCGCGCGCCGCAACGCCGGCGATAGCGAGTGGGATGCGATCGCCGGAATCATGAGAGAGCGCCGCATAACGGCACTGGATGCGAACGGGTTCATGACCGGCCGCGCCTTGAACCTAATCGCCGGCCTGGATCACGTAACAAGTCTAAAGCTGAGCGGTTCACGACAGCTCAGCGACGACGATCTTCAGAATCTGGCGCGCATGCCCCAGTTGGAGCGTCTCGATCTGAGCGAGTACCCGGGCGGCAGATTGACTGATCGCGGTCTGGCGGTTCTCCGCAATCTGCCAAATCTGCGGGCGTTCACCATGACTTGGCAGCGACGCATTTCAGACGCCGGCGTGGCAAATCTGAAGTTCTGCGAGAAGCTCGAAAGTGTGAACCTGATGGGCACGCCGACAGGCGATGGCGCTATCGAGGCATTGCGCGGGAAGCCCGGACTCCGGCGTCTGGACACCGGCAGGCTGGTGACGGATACCGGCCTCGCGCACCTGCACGATTTTCCGCTTCTTAAGACGTGGCACGGCGGCGAAGTGACGGAATCGCCCTTGAGCGAGGATAGCGAGCCCACGCGTCTGTTGATCGACGGTCCGTTTACAAACAACGGGCTCGCCAGTCTTCGGGGACTCGATGGCGTGTCAGCGCTCGATTTGTTTTGGCACGTTTCAGGCATTACGCCCGATGGTTTCGAGGTGCTGGCCCATCTGCCTCATCTCGCCTCGCTCGGCTGTGATGGGGATCTCAGTGGCGACCAAGCCATGCGGCACATAGCGCGCATTCCCGGCCTGCGCAAGCTTCGGGCGCAAGGCTCGGTCGCGACGGACGATGGCTTCATTGCTCTGAGCCAGTCCGCGTCGCTCGAAAGGTTCTGGGGACGCGAGTGCCCGAATCTCACGGGCCGGGGATTCGTTGCGCTGTCCCGGATGCCCGCCCTTCAATCGCTCGGCGTGAGTTGCAGGAATGTCGATGACCAGGCGCTAGGCAGCTTGCCCCGGTTTCCAGCGCTCCGGGAACTGACACCCATCGGCGTGACGGATGAAGGCTTCCGTCACGTGGGCCTCTGCGAACGGTTGGAGCGCTTGTCGTGCATGTATTGCCGCGACACGACGGACGTCGCGACGCAGCATATCGCCGGGCTGCAACTGAAATCGTATTACGCCGGGCTGACGCAAATCACGGATCACAGCCTGGAAATTCTGGGCCGCATGCTGTCGCTCGAATCGATCGAGCTTTACGAAACCAAGGGCGTCACCGCCGCAGGCCTTGCCTATCTGGCCGGCCTGCCCCGCCTGCGCGAAATTCGCCTCAGCGGATTGCCGAACTGCGCGTTCGGGAGCGCCAACGTGTTTCCTGAGCATGTCCGCGTCGCGCATGACGTCTGAGACCTTCCGCTAAACGCGAAATTCGGCGATCACGTCTTCGTCAAGTTCAATCCCGAGCCCTGGCGCTTGCGGCACGGCCACGCGGCCATCCACGAGGGGCGGCAAATTCCGTACCAACTCTCGCATGAGCGGCGACGGGCGCAAACAATATTCCACCAGATCGCCGTCCGCGCACGACGCCATCCAATGCAACGACGCCGCCAGATTGACGCCCGTACTGAAGCAATGAGGCACGGCACGGCGGCCGGCGGCGCTCGCCATCGCAGACGCTTCGCGCGCCACCGTGAGTCCGCCGCAAATTGCCACATCGGGCTGGATCACATGCAAGCCGCGTTCTATCAGATCTTCGAAGCCCCAACGCGTCGTTTCTCCTTCCCCCGCGGCGATCGGCACCGGCGACTGCCGGCACAATTCGGCGTAACCCTTCAGGTCGTCCTGCGATAACGGTTCTTCGAGCCAGCCTATTCCGAGAGGCGCCATCAGCCGGGCGCGCTCAAGCGCGGATGCCACCGTGAGCGAACAGCCGGCGTCGACCATCACGTCACGCCCTTCGCCGACGGCGCGTCGAGCCGCCTCCACGTGCGCCATATCGGTGGAGAGGGTTTTTCCAAACGGTCCCCAACCGAACTTCACGGCAGTCAGGCCCAGATCCACGGCCTCCCGCGCCAGCGCTCCGGTCGCCGCTGGAGTATCGCCGAACAGATAGCTCGCGTACGCGCGCACGGAGGTTCGGTGCGCGCCCCCGAGGAGCTCGTGCACGGGTTTGCCAAGCGCCTTGCCCCGCAGATCCCACAGCGCGATGTCAGCTCCACTGATTGCGTGGATCGCGGCCCCGCGGCGGCCATAGCGGTTGGTCTGATGGTACATGTAACGCCAGAGATCTTCCACCTCGAGCGGGTCGCGCCCCACCAACAGGTTCGCCAGTCCGTGCCTGCGCTCGGCCGATCGGGGAGCTTCGAAAATCGCTTTGCAGACGTATGACTGGCTGCTCACTTCTCCGATGCCCGTGATCCCGGCGTCGGTGTGGATGCGGATGATCAGGACATCCTGCGTGCCGTCGGCGATTTCTTCAATATTCGGAAGCCTTAAGTGAAGCGCTTCCACCGAGACGATCTTCACGTGGGGATACTCCTATCCATGCATGTCGGTTTTCGGGCGCACTTCGAACCCGCGGAATTCCCTGATGAACTCGATCAGATTGTTCACGGTGGCGTCATACCAAATCCTGCCCTTTTCCTTTGTGGCAAGCGTCGGATCGCCGATCACCCCGCTCTGAGAAATGCGCGACCACCAGTCCATCATGCGTACCGGAGGCCCCCCACCCAAGTCGTGCCAGTAGTATTTTGACTTGTGGAAACCAATTTCCCTTTCCGCGTTCTGCATTTGGACGGCCTGCTCATTCAGATACAAGTACACCGAAGTCTCCAGTTCGCACGCGTGTGCCATGCCGCCAGGGAACGGACTCTCGCGCGTATCTTTGATCAGGCCCGTGATCAGTGACGGCCAAATGAAGCAGGCGCACAGGGCGTCGGATTGGATAGTCGTCTTGCGCGCGGCCATGTCCACAATCGGCATGTTGCTGCCGTGGCCGTCCGCGATCAAGATCTTCTTGAACCCGTGATGAGCCAAGCTGAGCGTGATATCGAGCACGAACGCCTCAAGATGCTCGGAGCGAATGGTGATCGTGCCCGGAAAACTCATGTGGTGATCTTCGAAACCGTAAGGGATGCCTGGCAGCAGCAGCACTTCATCCGGAATGCGGCGCGCGACGTCTTCGCACATCTCGCCGATCAGGAAGTTGTCAACGTCAAGCGGCAGGTGGCGGCCGTGGTCCTCGACGGAGCCGATCGGCAGGATGCAGACGGGCTGGCGCGCGATCACGTCTTTCATTTCCGGCCAAGTGTAGTGGTCGTATCGATACTTGAGCTTCGGTCCCAGCATGAGTAATAGCTTACCGTAGCTCGATCCAGTGGCGTGGCAAGCAACCTCGGGCGCAGGCGCCGCGCTGACATGCCCGGCCCCCTGGTTCGCGCGAGTCGTGTTATATTAGTGGACACTAAGCTAGCGGACACTAGTTTATCTGAGCGCTTCATGAAAATGCGAATGAGCGGCGGCGAACGGCGCGGGGCGATTCTCGATTGCGCCATCAGGCTTTTCGCGGGAAAGGGTTTTCGCGGGACGACTACACGCGAGCTTGCTTCCGCAACCGGCATCACGGAGCCGGTCCTCTATCAGCATTTCCCAACGAAGCGCGCTCTCTACACAGCAATCATTGAATCAAAGGCAGGTGAAGGCCACCAGCGCATCGCCGCCATCTTTGAGCGCTACCAAGCCAGGAGAGACGACCGCGCCCTGCTTACCGAACTTGCGAACGGCATCCTGGACCGCTACGAGCACGATCCGGATTACATCCGGCTCCTGATCTTTAGCGCTCTCGAGCGGCATGAGCTTGCGGGCGAGTTCTACGAACGCCAACTCGTGCATCTGTATGACGTTCTCGCCCGGTATCTCAAGGCCCGTATGAAAGCCGGCGCCTTCGCCAGGATGGATCCGAACCTCGCGGCGCGTATGTTCCTTGGAATGGTGAGTCATCACGGGCTCATGCGCGTGCTATTCAAAGACGACCTTGTCAAAGCCAGCCGGAAGAAGTTCGTCGACGCGATGGTGCGAACGTTCTTACGTGGAATGGCTGGATCTGAGAGTACATGACTATGAAATCAAGGCATCAAATTTGGGTGTTAGCTATTATCGCGCTCACCGGGTGCGGTAGCCAGAGAGCGGGCGACGGCGTGAAAGCAGCGCCGGCAGCTCCGCCGGCGCCGGAGGTTCGTGCGGCCGTGGCGGAGACGCG
>SHUI01000164.1 GCA_009697455.1 Bryobacterales bacterium | reverse complement strand
AGGAAAATCTCGATTCCCTGCTGCGCGCTTCGGTCCGCGAGCATCTGGTTTCCGACGTGTCTCTGGGCATCTGGTCGAGCGGCGGTCTCGATTCCTCAACCATCCTTCACTATGCGGCCGCGGGCGGCGCTGGACAGCTCAACACCTTTTCGATTTCCTTCAAGGGACGGAGCTTCGATGAGAGCGTTTACTTCAGAGAGATTGCCCGCCGTTACGGAACCGAGCACCGTGAGTTCGACCTGAATCCGGAAGCGGAGCTTGCGGCGGCGATCGAACAATTCGCGTACTATTCGGATGAACCAAGCGCCGACGCAGGGGCGCTGCCGGTGTGGTTCCTCTCGCGGATGAGCCGCCAACACGTGACGGTTGCGCTTTCCGGAGAAGGCGCCGACGAGATGTTCGGCGGGTACCTCACCTACATTGCGGACCGTGTCGCGAACGGGTTGCGCTTTCTGCCGGCCGGCGCACGCCGCTTCGCGCTCGACGCGTTGAACCGCTTCTTGCCGGTCTCGGACGACAAGATCAGCTTCGAGTACAAGCTGAAGCGTCTGATCGAAGGCTCGCTGCTCGCGGCGGACAGCGCTCACTTCTTCTGGAACGGAGCATGTTCCGAGGCGCAGCGCAGGTACCTCTGTCCAACGGCGGGCGTGGAATCCCTGGAAACTCTCGTTGGCCGCTTCCCCGGAGCGAGCGACCCCCACGCGGGCTTCGTCAACCGCTATCTGCTGCTCGATCAGCACACGTATCTGCCGGACGCTATCCTTTGTAAAGTGGATCGCATGAGCATGGCGCACTCGCTCGAAGTGCGGCCTCCGTTTCTGGACCATCGCATCGCGGAGTTCGCAGCAACCCTTCCGGAGAGCCTGAAAGTCCGCGGAACTCAGGGTAAGTACGTACTGCGCGAACTGATGAAGGACAAGCTCCCGGCTTCAGTGCTCAAGCGCAAGAAGACGGGACTCGACATTCCCGCTCATGATTGGTTCCGAGGCGCGCTAAAACCCCTGTTGCTCGATACGCTCTCGCGGGAACGGCTTGAAGAATCGGGTATCTTCAATCCTGAGGCTGTGCACGGGCTGATTCGCGATCACATGGAGCGCCGCGTAAATGCCGGTTATCAATTATGGGGTCTGTTGACGCTTTTCCTGTGGATGAAGAGATGGGGAATCGAAGCGCCGCGCGAAGTGGAACGCGCCGGGACTCTGGTTTGCGCCTCAATCTGACTGCCGCTCTGATAGCCGGCGCTATCTTCCTGGGATGCATCGTCAGTCCGCCGGGGTTGATGGATGACGTGGACGCGGTGCAGGCGCAAATCGCCCGGAACATGCTCGACTCGGGCGACTGGGTCACGGCGCGGCTCAACGGCATCGCGTATCTCGAAAAAGCACCGCTCACGTATTGGATAATGGCTGCATCTTTTGCGGTGTTTGGCGTACATGACTGGGCGGCGCGCCTGCCGTTCGCCCTCGGTGTGGTTCTGCTTTGCTGGGTGACGGCGCAGTTTGGAAAGTGGGCCTTCGGCGCGGATGGCGGTTTCTATTCGGGTCTTTGTTTGAGTACCGCCGTGGGACTGTGGCTGTTCACGCGCATTCTGATTCCCGACGCCGTGCTCACCCTCACAATCGCGTTCGGACTCTGGGCCTTCCTTCGCGCGCTTGAAGCGGACGAACCGCGCCCGCGCGCGTGGGCCCTCGCATTCTGGGCCTCGATGGGCGTGGGTCTTCTGTTGAAGGGCCTGATCGCTCTGCTCTTCCCTGTGGCTGGCGCGGGCCTTTACCTATTCTTCACGGACCAGTTGTTCCTCGCGCGCACATGGCGGCGGGCGATGTTTGTGCCGGGACTGGCGCTGATGCTGCTGATCGCCGCGCCATGGCACGTACTGGCGACGCTGCGGAATCCACCGCACCTCGATTTCACGATGCACAGCGAAGCCGGTTCCTACCGGGGCTTCTTCTGGTTCTACTTCCTGAACGAGCATGTGCTCCGCTTTCTCAACCTGCGGTATCCACGTGACTACAATACCGTTCCGCGTGTCTGGTTCTGGCTCTTTCACCTGCTTTGGTTTTTTCCGTGGAGCGTCTATTTCCCCGCGATCGCAAGACTCGATTTTCGTTCGGCGGACCGTGCCTCTCGCGTACGCCTGCTCGCTTTGTGCTGGGCCGGCTTCCTGATGGTTTTCTTTTCTTTCTCGACTACGCAGGAGTATTATTCGCTGCCGTGCTATCCCGCGATTGCCCTGCTGGTGGGCTCGGCGCTCGCCAAAGGGGGGAAGGCCGTCGCGGTTGGAACCCGTCTAATGGCCGGGATTTCGGCGCTTGCCGCGGCGGCAGTAGCGGCGATCCTCGTGCGCGTGCAGGGCATTCCGACTCCCGGCGATATCTCGGCCGCTCTCACTCATCATCCTGATCTGTACACGCTGTCCCTGGGGCACATGGGCGATCTAACGATTGAATCCTTCGCGTACCTGCGCGTGCCTCTCGCGCTGGCCGGAACCGCTTTCTTATCGGGCGCCGTAGGCGGCATCGCGATGAAGGGCCGGCGAGCGCTGCTCGCATTCGCGTTCATGATGGCGCTGTTCTTCCACGCGGCGCGGCTGGCGCTCGTGGGGTTCGATCCGTATTTAGGCTCGCGCACGCTAGCCGAAGCACTGGTAAAGGCGCCGGCCGGCACGCTCATTGTGGATGATCAATACTATACGTTCTCGTCCGTCTTTTTTTACGCGAACCGGACCGCGCTGTTGCTGAACGGACGGAAGATGAACCTCGAATACGGATCATACGCACCGGGCGCGCCAGACGTATTCATTGAGGACCAGGATCTGCCCGCGTTGTGGAAGAGCGATGCGCGCTACTACTTGACCACGGAAGGCCCGAACGTTCCGCGCCTTGAAAAGCTACTCGGGAAGGAGTGGCTCCGTGTGGTGGCGGCGAGCGGCGGCAAGTTTCTTTTCGTGAACCGTTGACGCGCTGGCGTGCCTACTTCCAGCCTTGAGATCCGTGGTAAATGTGCGGAATTTCGACGGCCCTCACCTCAACCCGGTATACGACGAAGTAGGGCAGCGGTGGGGCACCAGTTCCCGGGCACCCCTGCGACGGCCGTGCCGGCCGCGATCCGGCCAAGCTTTTCGGAAACAGACACCTTCGTAGATTTTGCGAATCGCCGGCTCCGCGAAATGCGGGCTGTGCATTTCCAGATAGTCGTTGATGCGCTCCAAGTCCTCGGCGGCGCGGACGGTCCAGCGGATGCGCATTCAGGACGTGAACAACGCTTCATTCGAGCTTCGATTACCTCTCAACAGTAGAAATGAAAATGGTGGGTTGTCAACCGGCTATTGCGCGCTTTTCATGCGCGCGCTGTTTCCCGGCAGTTCCTGCGGCAACGCAGGCCGTGCGGCTTGCATGCGCGTCCGCGCTGTGGGCCGCAAGCTGTGGCAAATCCATTTCGTGAACTGTTGACGCCCGCGACAGAACTGCCCCGCGCCGTGTTTACGAACCCTTGTGCATCTGCTGCGCGAGGTAGTTTTCGACTCCGATTTCATCCATCATGTGCAGTTGCGCTTCGAGCCAATCCACGTGGTGCTCTTCTTCGGCCAGAATTTCTTCGAATAGCTCGCGGGAAGCGTTGTCTCCAACTTCGCTCGAAAGCCTGATCGCGGCGTTCAGCCGCGGAAGAGCCTGTAGCTCCAGGGCCAGATCGTTCTGAATTTGAGCCTTAACGTTAGGTCCGACGTTGATCGGGAACATGTCGCTCATGTTCGGCGTGCCTTCGAGAAACAGAATGCGGTCAATCAGCAGGTCCGCGTGTTTCATCTCATCGATCGATTCGGCACGGTTGTAGGCGGCGAGCCTCAGGTATCCCCAGTTCTGGCACATCTTGCCGTGGAGGAAGTATTGATTGATTGCGGTCAGCTCCGCCTTAAGGACTTCGTTGAGAAACCGGATAACTCCGTCGTTACCTTTCATACGTCCATCTTATCAAAGGACGTAGTGGATCAACCTGAGTAGATGTTCTCCGTGAAATGACGATAAGTATGTGGAGGAACTTCCCTCAACCATGATCTCGTTCAAGAAATCGATGCACGAACTTCAGCGAATGGACACGATGTTTCAGGTGTCTTTGGATTGCTATCTGTCGGCGATCGACAGCGTGCAGCGGCACTTGCCAGACTTCCGCTCGGGTTTCGTCGATGAGCATAGAGAGAACTTGAAAGCCCTTCACGTCGCGTTGTCGGCATCGCCCGCAGCTGAAGCGCTGGTAAAGGGCAAGCGCAAACTGGACGACGAGATGAAGGACTTCCGCGAGAAGTCGGCGATCTACCACGCGCGGCACGAGCAGAGCTTGAGGGACGTGATGGTAGCGCTCGCTGAAGCGGCCGCGACAGTGAGCGCGGAGGACGCGAGGAACGGCGAGAGGTTTGGTGGTTTCGCGAAACAGCTCGAATCCGTGGCCCGCATGGACGATCTCAACGAAGTGCGGTCGCATCTGCATGAGCACGTGAAGGCGTTGAAAACGTTCGCCTCCGGCATGTCGCAGACGGCCCGGACATCGGTGGCTCACATGCGGAGCGAACTCGCGGCGGTTGAAAAGCGCCTGAAGGTAGCGGAGAGGATGGCGGCCACGGACCCGCTCACGGGGATGCTCAACCGGCGCGAAGGGGAGCGGGCGCTCGAGGAAAGGATCAACGCAGGCAGACCGTTCTGCCTTGTGATCGCTGACCTCAACCGTTTCAAGGCGATCAACGACCGTTACGGTCACGTGGGCGGGGACGAGGTCCTCAAGGAGTTCGCCCGGCGGCTTTCGGCTCACGTTCGCCCCGGGGACGTGTCCTGCCGTTGGGGTGGCGACGAGTTTATCGTGATTCTTGACTGCAATCTGCGCGACGCCCTCTTCCGCGCACGTCAGCTCGCCGGGCGTGCCGTCGGCCGCTACCTGATTCGGATCAAAGACGAGAATCAAAGCCTGGAAGTCGGCGCATGCTTCGGGGTCGCTGAGCACTTGCGCGGGGAAACTTCACCGCAGCTTTTCGCGCGCGCCGACGACATCATGTACAAACAAAAGGCCGCTGCTCACGTCTCCTGACGCGTCAGAACGTGAGAAATATTCGAGGCTGCACCGGAACTTGGCAGGCGAGACCGCCTGCCCCACCATTGCACACCGATGCTTTAGCGGCTTGGTGGAGCCGGCGCTTCCGCCTGCTTCGGTGCGGAGCGCCGATTATTTCTCGCGTTCTCAGCGCTGAATGCGCGCCGAACCCCCCTTCGCGAAAGCCTGCACCTGTTCGAGCGTCGCCATCGACGTGTCGCCGGGGAAAGTCGTCAGCAGTGCGCCATGCGCCCAGCCTAGTTTGATCGCTTCCTCCGGTGCCGCGCCGCTCAGCAGCCCGTAGAAAAACCCCGCCGCAAAACCGTCCCCGCCTCCAACGCGATCCAGCACGTCGAGTTCGCACGCAGGCGCGACATGTGTCTTTCCTCCAACCCAGGCAACCGCACCCCAACTGTGCCGGTTGGTCGAGTGCACTTCGCGCAGCGTCGTGGCGACAATCTTGATCCGGGGGTGCCGCTCGACCACACGGTCGATCATGCCGAAAAACGCCGACGGGTCGAGCTTTGATTTCGCCGCCACCTCGGGACCCGAAATTCCCAGGCCTTTCTGCAAATCCTCTTCATTCCCCACCAGGACATCGACATTTTCCACAATGCGCGCAATCACCTTGACAGCGTGCTCGTTGCCCCCAGAGAAACTCCAAAGCTTCTCCCGGAAATTCAGGTCGAACGAGACGATCGCGCCCGCGGCCCTTGCGGCCTGCATGCCTTCGATGATCACCTCCGAGGTGGTGGGGGAAAGCGCCGCGAAGATCCCGCCGCTGTGAAACCAGCGTATGCCCCCGGCGAAGATCGCGTTCCAATCGAAATCGCCCGGCTTCAGCCGCGCGGCCGCTTCGTTCGACCGGTTATAGAACACAACCGGGCCGCGCACGCCCTGGCCCCGGTCGCTGTAGACCGTAGCTATGTTGGGGCCGGTCACGCCGTCGTGCTTGAATCGTTTATAGAACGGAATGACTCCCATGGACCTGACGCGCTCCGCGACCAGGTCGCCGATCGGATAATCCACCATCGCCGATGCGATGCCGGTCTTGAGGCGGAAGCAATCGGATAGGTTAGCGGCGAGATTGAACTCCCCTCCGCTAACGTGGATTTGGCATTCGGTGGCTTTGCGGAACGGGATGATTCCAGGATCGAGGCGGTGGATCAGCGCTCCAAGGGACAGGCAATCCAGCGCGCCATCTTGACGAATATTCAGGGTGCTCATGCGACTCTCCGGGTTGAGATGATTGCTCCGCCGCCGAGGCGCTCGCCTCGTCGATCGGACGCGAAAAGGTTAAAGGCCAATATAGCATTCTACGTGTGCCCCAAAGGGGCTAGCTGGAGGCTGAGCGGGGACCAAACCCGCTATCACGGGCCGCCAACTTCCGATCCTCCGAAGCGGTATAAAGGACTTTGGAGGAAAAGCGACCATGACGTCCGTTTACACGCGGAGGCAGGCTCTCATTGCCTGCGGCCTTTCCCGATTTGCCTTCGCCGCGGAATCCGTCAAATCGATGCGCGGCATCTTTATCATCCTGGCGACGCCCTTCACGGAATCGAAGGCCGTGGACTTCGAGGATCTCGCGCGCGAGGTCGATTTCATGGCCCGGTCCGGCGTGCAGGGCATGGTGTGGCCGCAACTGGCCAGCGAGTACATCACGCTTTCGAAAGACGAGCGCATGCAAGGCATGGAGGTTCTGGCCAGGGCTGCGAAAGGTAAAGCGCCCGCGCTTGTGCTCGGAGTCCAAGGCAGCAACACGGATGCGGCCCTCGAGTATTTGCGGCATGCCGAGACGCTGAATCCGGACGCGCTGATCGCGATCCCGCCCACGGAGGCGAAATCCGCCACCGATTTCCGCGACTACTATCGCGCTCTCGCCCGCAACACGGCCAGACCGCTGTTCGTCCAGACCACGGGCGGAGCGAAAGGGATTACGCCGCCGGTCGAAATGCTGGCGGAACTGGCGCGCGAATTTCCGCATTGCGGATACATCAAGGAAGAGGCGGAACCTGTCATCGAGCGCATGACCGCGCTCTCGAAGCATCGGCCGGCCGTGAAGAGCATCTTCAGCGGCGCGGCCGGTAAAGGCATGATGTACGAAATGTCACTGGGTTTCGACGGCACCATGCCCGGCGCGCCCTATCCCGACATCTACGCTCAAATCTGGGAGATGTACCAGGCGGGGCGAAAAAGCGCCGCCCGCGATTTGTTCGCGAAACTGCTGCTCATGATCAACCTGGATCAACAAGCCCCGGGCACGCGCCAGTACATGATGAAGAAACGCGGAGTTTTCAAGACCACGGTTTCGCGGCGTCAAGAGTCCAAACTGACTCCACAGGCCATTTCCGAAATCGACTTTTGCTGGGACGCGCTCAAACCGTACGCGAGAGTCTGACCCGGCCCCGAACCGCCGGTACGCCTATCTCTTCTTCCCGGCAATCGCGAACAGGTGGCTGCGTCCGCGGGCGTAGATCACACCATCAAGAATCGCGGCCGTGGACATCACCGTTTCTCCCAGGTCGTTTTCGGCCACCAGCTTATAGGCGCCGCCCTGTTCGATCACGTAGGAATGCCCGTCCTCGTTGGTGATGTAAAGCCGTCCGCCCGCCGCCACCGGAGACCCGCTGAAGCCGGAAACGCCGCCGCCCAGACGCTGCTGATACAACTTCTCGCCCGTCGCCATCTGGAACACCGATAGTATGCCGTTATCCATGCAGAAATACCCGATCCCGTCCGCAATCAGCGGCGTCTGCATGTAGTTGCCGGCCCTCTCCTGGGCCCAAGCCATCGCTTCCTTCCTGCCTGTAATATCGCCGGCAGCATCCGTGCGAATCGCAAAGATCGGGCGGTCGGAGCCATGCGCGCTCGTCACGACGACCACGCCGCCGTCGAACACGGGCGTCGGCGTCGGAATATCGCCGCCGCCGTTCAACCTCCACAACTCTTTTCCGGTTTTCAAATCGTAGCCACCCGTGTGCTTCCAGCCATTCACGACAACCTGCAAGCCCGTCGTGCCGCCTGCCGCATGAGGCCCGACCGCCGGAGTCCCAAACGTAGGCACGTCGCCTCGCGCCGTCCGCCACATCTCTTTACCCGTCTTGATGTCGAATGCAGCCAGGAACGAGTCCTTCTGGACGTCCGCGAGCACAATCACCATGTCACCGTGGATAACCGGCGAGCTTGCGTAACCCCACTGCGCCGAAGGCACGCGGAAAAAGCCGGCGTCGAGAATCCCCAGGTCCTTCTTCCAAAGCAGCTTGCCATTCAGGTCGTAGGTGTATAGGCCCTCGGAGCCAAACGAAACCACCAGGTGCTTCCCATCGGTAGCCGGAGTAGGATTGGCGTGCGTCGACTTCGTATGCCGCTTCACCTTCGGCACACCGCTCGCGGCAGTGCGCTGCCAAAGCAACTTGCCCGACTTGCGTTCGAAACACAACACGTCAAAACTCTGTTTACCTTCGCCCTCGACCGGCTTGATATCGCCATAGAGACCCAGCTTCAGCGATGCCGCGCCGCCATCGGCGGAAATCGAAGTGGACACAAAAATCCGATCGCCCCAGATCACCGGGCTTGAATGACCAAGTCCGGGAACATCTGCCTTCCAAAGAATGTTCTCCCCGGTCTCTCCGTTCCACTTGACGGGAGGCGCGCCCGTGCCCAGGCTATTTGCACCGGCGCCGCGGAACTGCGGCCAGTTCGATTCCGCGGCGAACAGCGAGGTACTTGCGAGGAGTAGGGACGCGAGTTTCATTGATTCCAGTGTAGTCCGCTGACGAACGTCAGAAAAAGGCAGACCCAATACTGTTCACTTGAGGATTGTGGCGCACGCACTCCTGCGTGCCGTCTCGACACTCTTTTCGAGACCGTTTTCCGCACCAAACAAGCGCCGGGACGAGTCGCGGCCCGGCACGCAGAAGTGCGTGCGCACGTCAGGTGCTGAGCAAAGAAGAATCCGATTTGACGGTTCCCACCGTATGATCTGTCGGGGGCATCCAATGCTGATTTGGAACCGGCTGAAAGAGCTTGCCGCGTCGCAGGGGGAAAAACTTGCCGTGGTCTGCGGCGACACGGGGCTTACCTACGCTCAATTCGCGGAGAGGGCGGAAGGTGTGGCGCAAGCGTGGTTGCGGCGAGGCCTGCGTCCGGGGGACCGCATCGCGCTGCATCTGAGGAATGGCAACGAAATGGCTGCGTGCTACTATGCCTGCTTCGCGGCGGGCTTTGTAGCGGTCCCCATCAACAACCGCCTGACTCCGGAAGAGATCGCCTACGTTCTCGAGCACAGCGGAGCGCGCGCGTACGTGTCGCAGCCGGAACTGCGGATTCAGACCTCTCTTCCGTCGTCGGAATTCGATGCCGGCGATGGTGTTGGCAATGGCTCGGGCGACGGCTTGGCGGCGCACGGGATATCGGCGCCGAATGCCGGCGACCCCAGCTTGCTGCTCTACACCAGCGGCACCACGGCGCGCCCCAAGGGCGTCATCCATACCCAACGGACGCTCGCCGGCAACGCGTCCTACATGGACGCCTGGGGCTTGACGCGGGACGACCACACCTTGCTCTTCACGTCCATGGCGCACGCCTCCGGTTCCATCATGATGCTGATCTCGCCTCTCTTCCTGGGCGGAACCGTAACCATCGTTCCGGTATTCGAGGCAGCCACCGTCCTTGACACC
This sequence comes from Bryobacterales bacterium, assembly GCA_009697455.1. Lineage (GTDB taxonomy): Bacteria > Acidobacteriota > Terriglobia > Bryobacterales > Bryobacteraceae > SYKU01. The sequence continues at coordinate 1,127 of SHUI01000164.1, read as the reverse complement.
TGGGAGCGCAGCGGCGCCACGTTCTTCATGGCGCTTCCGACGCTGGTCCGCGCGCTCTTGATCGAGCAGCGCGCGCGGCCGAGACGCATCGAATCGGGCCGCGTGGTCATCTGCGGCGGCGATAACGTGCCCGTCACTCTGCAAGAGGAATACGCCGCCCTCTTCGGGCACCCTTTGGTCGAGGGCTTTGGCATGACCGAGGGGTTGCCGACGGTGGCAAACCGCCCGGGGGCGAACCGGCCTGGAAGCATGGGCCGGCCGATGGGCGATCTTGAAGTTCGCATCGTGGACGGCGAGTTGTGGATGCGCGGTTCCGCCATCACTACCGGTTACTGGCGAGAGGCTCCGCTCGAGGACGGCTGGCTCAAGACCGGCGACTTGGTCGAGGCCGACGCAGATGGCTACTTGTGGTTTCGCGGCCGCAAGAAGGAAATTATCGTGCGTGGCGGCTCCAATATTTCACCGCAAGAGGTGGAAGAGACTCTCTACCGTCATGCGGCCGTGGCCGAAGCCGGCGTCATCGGTGAGCCGAACGAGTACTGGGGCGAAGTGGTCGTGGCCTACGTTGCGCTCCGGAAAGGCCACGACGCTTCCGCCGAAGAACTGGTGGCCTTCACGCGGCGGCATCTGGCGGAATACAAGTGTCCGGAACGCGTGCTGTTCCTTCCGGGATTGCCGATGGGCATCACCGGCAAGGTTCAGCGGCGGGCGCTGAAGGAACTGCGCGTGGAAGCGGCGATGACCCGGTAATGACCGGCCGGTAGTGGGTTACCGGGGCCTACGCAGTTAGCTCCGAGGCTCTCCGCTCCCACTCGCTGGCGAGGTCGACTTCTCCAAGTTTCCGTAGACAGGCTGCCCCCGTTCGCAGGCTGATGCTCAGGCTCGCGTGGTCGATGCGCCCGTGCACGTCCCCTTTTTCGGCCTCCGCCACCGCGCGTTCGTACCACGGCCGCGCTTCCGCATACTGCCCCGTGCTCCACAGGCAGTAGCCCACGTGATGCAGGCTGCGGCCCAGGCTCGCGTGGTCGATGCGCCCGTGCACGTCCCCTTGGGCGGCCTCCGCCACCGCGCGTTCATGCCACGCTCGCGCTTCCGCATACTGCGCGGTGCTCCCCAAGCAGTAGCCC
>SHUI01000163.1 GCA_009697455.1 Bryobacterales bacterium | reverse complement strand
GATGCGGTTTACTTACGTCCTGCCTTCGCCTGTGAGCGTTTCAGAAAGTAGTCGATCAACTCGGAACTGGAATTACCCATTTCCACGTCGAATGCCTCAAGCGTACCCGAGAAATAGTTGAATACCCAGATCGCCGGGATCGCCACAAACAGACCGAGAGCGGTGACGACCAGCGCCTCCGAAATGCCGCCCGCAACCGCGCCCAGACCTGCCGATTTCTCGGTCGAAATACCCTTGAACGCGTTGATGATACCGACGACCGTTCCGAACAGACCCACGAACGGCGCCGTCGAACCAATTGTCGCCAGACCGCTGACTCCACGCTTGAGCTCGGCGTGCACGATCGCTTCCGCGCGCTCGAGAGCGCGCTTCGATGCCTCGATCTCTTCACCTGGAATCTCGGAACTGGTCTGGTGCGCGCCAAATTCCTGTAAACCGGCTACAACTACCTTTGCGAGATGGCTCTTCTTAAAACGGTCGGCGATCTTGATCGCTTCGTCGAGCTTCCCTTCCCTAAGAGCCCCGGCGACCGCCGGAGCGAACGCACGGGATTGGTTGCGCGCGGCGGTATACGCCATGAACCGATCAATCATTATGCCGATGGACCACGCGGACATGACGAACAACAGCACGGTGACGGCCTTCGCCAATGGACCCATTGCGTTCCATAGTGCTCTGGGATCGGAGAAGGAATCTCCGCTCATGGCTTCCGCCAGAAAAAACCCCCAAACCTGCAACTGTAAAAACATTGTCTTTTAGTCTCCTGCGAGTTGAAATTTTGACAAAACTTTCTGCGCGCGGCCCGCCTATGACGGATCGCGTTTCCTACTGGCTCAACGTAAAATTCACATCGATCTGCGTTACAACTTCGACCGCCTCTCCGTTTAGGAGCGTCGGATGATACACCCACTGCTTTACAGCTTCCATGGCGGACGGAACCAAAAGAGGATGACCGCTCACTTGAACCAGATTCTGTATCGTACCGTCCTTCCCGATCACGGCGTTCAGCTTAACCACGCCCTGAATCCGAGCCTGCTTGGCAAGCGGCGGATACACGGGCTTGGGTTGACGGATCAGTTTGGCCTGCTGGACGTTACCGCCGACGCGAATGCGCTGCGGGGTGACGGGCTTCGGCGCCTCTTTGACTACAGGTGGCGGGGGTGGAGGCGCAGCCACAGGCGCGGCGCCTATGATGCCACCGATAATGCCGCCAGCCGTTCCGCCCGCGACGCCCCCGGGAACGCCGCCCACGACGCCAATTATGCCGGATGTCGGCGGAGGCAACTCTTCTTCCTTAATAATGGCAATGTCCTTCGGAACGGCCTTCGGCGCCATCAGCCTGCCGGCGTCGAACTGGCGCGGAATAACCTTGACTACCTTAATGGGTTGCGCCGCGGGAGGCGGCGGGGGAGGAGGAGGAGGCGGGGGCGCCACCAGAAAACTTGTCAACTGCGTGCGCGGAAGCGCCTCATAGTAGATCATCGGAATCAGAACTGCCACGATGAGCAAGAAGATCTGAAAAATAAAAGACACAAACACAGTCCATGCCCTGTTCGTTGAGCCACCGACGAAGGTTTGTTCAAACATTGCCTTTTTCCCCTTTCAATTTGACTTCCGTTACCCGGCCCGCGGACCTGGGCTGAATGTGCGTCAGCCCCTTTTGCCCGCCTGCTTCGCGGGCACCGCGCCCGCCAACCTGCGCTTGCCATCGGCGTAGTTGTGCCAGAACACCACGATCGGACTGGCGACGAAAACCGACGAATACGTACCAATCAGAATACCCACGACCAGAGCGAACGAAAATGTGTGCAGCACCGGCCCTCCGTAGAGGAACAGAGCGAGCACCGTTAAAAAGGTTAGTCCGGACGTCATCACGGTCCGGCTCAGCGTCTGGTTAACGCTCTGGTTGATGATCGTCTCGAGCGTTTCGCGGCGCGAAAGCTTCACGTTCTCCCTTATGCGGTCGAAAATTACGATTGTGTCGTTCATCGAGTATCCAACGAGAGTCAGCAAAGCCGCAACTACGTTCAGCGAAATTTCCTTGTCGAACAGCGAGAAAAACCCAACCGTGATGACGGTATCGTGAAACACCGCAACAACCGCCGCCACGGCGTAAATCCACTCAAAGCGAAACGCTATATATATCAGCATTCCACCCAGCGCGGCAAGTGTCACTAGTACTGCCTGCCGCCGCAGGTCGCCGCCGACCTTGGGACCCACGACCTGCACTTGCCGGATGACGAATGAACTAAGATAGCACTCCTGCTTCACAACGTTCAGTATGACGGGCGTTACGCCGGCGACGCCGGAAAGCTGGTCGAAGCTCGACAGCAGTCCGGAGCGCGGCGGCGTGTTGCGAAAATCCAGAACCGCGCCCGCCAAGTCCTGAAGTTGCTGATCCGTGAGTTGCGCGCCTGCCCTTTGAAGCGGCTCGCGCAAGCGATCGGTAACAGCCTGTTTGCTGGCGTTGTTGAATTCCAGCTTGCCGCTCGAAGGCTGCCCGAACGTCGCGGCGAGCTTATCGGCCATTTGACGCCGGTCGGCGTCGAGCGTCTTCTCATCCTTCAATTCCGTCCCGATCATGACCTCGTTCTCGGTCGTCATTTCCTGCACGCTCACCTCGCCGAGGGACCTGCGGATCTGATCGACGGGCGGCTTGCCGGCGAACTTCACGTACATCACGGCGCCGCCGCGGAAGTCGATTCCGTACTTCGGGCCGCCTTTGACCACCAAGCTGCCGATCCCCGCAACCGTAAGCGCCAGCGAAGCGATGATGAAGGGCCACTTCTTGCCCAGGAAATCGAAATTTGTATTCTTGAATAATTCCATCTAACTTCCATCCCGGCGCTTGTTTTTCTTAGACACCGGATTCGCTACGCGTGTTCCCTGCCCAGCCATCAGATACTTAAAGCCACCGGCTGCCGCTTTCCGGACAGCTCGAAATCGAAAATCACCTTGGAAACAAATACCGCGGTAAAAACGTTCGCCACAAGGCCAATCACCAGCGTAACGGCGAAGCCCTTCACCGGCCCTGAACCAAACAGGAAGAGAAAAGCGCAGGACACGATCGTCGTCACGTGTGTATCGACAATGGTCCACCACGCTTTCGCAAACCCCGCGTCCACCGCCGCAACGATGGTTTTCCCCGTTCTCAATTCTTCGCGAATGCGCTCGAAGATCAGCACGTTGCTATCCACCGCCATGCCGATAGTCAAAATAATGCCCGCGATGCCCGGCAGGGTCAGCGTGGCCTGAAAATATGACAGGGCTGCAATCAGGATGATCGTATTGAGGACCAAGGCGAGCACCGCGTTTATCCCGCTCTTTTTGTAATAAACAAGCATCACGAGCACAACCGCGGCGAGGCCGGCTAAACCAGAAACTATGCCCTGATGAATCGAATCCGCGCCAAGCGAGGGTCCTACCGAACTCTCGGCGCGCGGCACAAGGCCAGCCGGCAGCGCCCCGGCACGCAGGACTAACGCGAGATCGGAAGCTTCCTGCTCGTTGCTCAAATTCGTAATACGCGCCTCATCGGTAAGCTTTGCCTGAATCGTCGGCGCGAGCTTGACCTGATTATCCAGCACGATGGCCAATCGGTTGCCAATGTTGGGTTCCGTGAACCGCCCGAACCGGCCCGCAGCCTCCTGTGTAAGGGTGAAGCCGACCTGCCATTTGCGAAACTCGTCCTGGCCCGGCCGCGCGCCTCTAAGATCCCGCCCCGTGATGACGGGGATCCGGGAGAGGAGATACCAGCTTTCCGAGGCCTCCGTCCGCACGGACCTCACCATTTTCGTATTGAACGGCAAGACACCGCCATGCTGCGAAAGCGCCTGTTCCTGCGAAGGGTAAGGCCCGCCTTTGACTTCGTAGAGTTCGAGGACCGCCGCTGTCTGCATGATCGACTTCACGCGGGCCGGATCATCGACGCCCGGCAATTGAACTTCGATTTCAAACTCCGCGTCGGCGCGCCCGTGCTGCCGCACAACAGGCTCGGTAAGACCGAGACCGTTGATCCGGTTGTCGATCGTCTCAATCGACGTCTTCACGGTGTTCTGCTTGAGCGCGAGCATTTCCGAGGGGCGCATTGTCATCCGGTACTCGCTGGCATTGACCGGCGTGAGAACCCACGCCGGGACGCGGTCGGCCACGAGCGTCCTGAATTCGCCGGTCTTGACCGCCGGAATCCCTTTCACATTAATCTGAATCTTGTCCGTGTCTTCAACCGTTGCCGGATCGTTCCGGTCGATGTCCGCAAAATCGATCGCCGCCTTTTTCAGTTCCTCTTTAAGCCGCTCAATGGTTCCGTCGGCCTCCGCCTTGGCTGCGTCCTGCACCTGAACCTGGAGAATGAGGTGGCTGCCGCCCTTGAGGTCAAGGCCCAGGCGCAGATTCTGCGCCAGGTTTTTCAGAAGCTCATCCTTCGACTTCGGAAGACCTACGATCCCGTAAATGCAAACGAGAATGGTCACTACGATCACGGCAAGTTTTGTATTCAGGTTTTTTCGCATGAGCTGAAGCGTCCAATCATGATATTATTTCTTCGCGTCGCCCGAATGCTTGCTTGTCACCGAGCTTCGCGCAACCTGCAACTTGATATTGTCGGGCTTGACGCGGAGAACGACGGTATCGTCCTCCCCTAGGCTGACGATGGTTCCAACGATGCCGCCGCTCGTGACAACCTGATCGCCGCTCTTCAACTCGTTCAACATTTGCTGGGTCCGCTTTTTCTGGCGCTGCATCGGCAGAAAGAGGAGGAAATAGAAAATGGCGAAGATGAGAACGATTGGAAGGAAACCCAGGAGGGAATTCGATTGCGCGAACTGAATAAGCAGACAATGATACACGTCGTTGATCTTTCCTCGCGAGCCGCGATATTAATGAGCGAAGCGGAAATGAGGACTACCTGTCCCGCCCCGGCCGGTACGAAGCGCACTACCACAACTAACCTTGGGAATGAACCCAATCTGATAGCCTGCCTGATCCACCGCCGGATGTCAAGCTGAATTTTGTCTCGCAGGGCGAGCCTTGACGAAAGCGTCCTCTAGGTCGCGCAATGTGCGCCTGGTCCTTGAGAACCGCAGACCAGTCATGTTGGGACATGATCTTCGAAATGAAGGCACCAAAAGCCGAGCTATACCGTGGAAGTTGAGAGCCGCAACTAGGATGAGAAGACGGTTGGGTGAGCAGGACACTGTGAAGCGTGAGCGGACGGAAACTGGAGCGGCAATACATGGGGAAGATGGCGAGTTGCTGGCTGCGGTAGAGGGAGCGCACCAGACGCTGAGCGGACTCGGAGTGCGCCCGATGCCGCAGTTTGTGCGCTTTCCCGACCAGCGAAGATCCCGTCTTCCAGAGGCCTGCCCGGGAGCCGTACGCCGGCGTGGCGGTATCAGAAAACACCTAAAGGACCTAACCGAAGAAAAGCAGGCCTCAATGGAAGGGTCGCTTCACTACCTTCCTCCAGGCTCATCGCCGAATGAAAAAGGTCATCGCCGCGGTTTGGCCCGTCTTCCTTGTTTTCCGGCTTTTTCCGCAGGTGGAGAAATTGGATTGAGCCATCGCAGTGAAGGCATGCTTCAGGGATATTCCGCATCGGGTTCGAGCGGATAGAGCGGGCGCCGCCGGTGTCTGTAATCAAAGCTCGCGGGATTGCCGCTTGTGACGCCCGGCGTGTCCACAAGCACGATGCTTCGAGCGACCGGCTCGTAGGCGGCTCTTGGCGCGACCACGCCCTTCGCGATCAGGATCCGTTTCCTTTCCGGACGGATTCCGAGGCTCAAGATCTGTTGGAGACTCATCGGCGCCATGCGCCGTGAGGTGAATATCACGGTATGATCGTCCGGCGTTTCCACTACCGCAGTGACTCCTTGATCGTATTCGGACCAACCGCCGTGACGCACCTCCGTTTCAGTGTAGAAGCCGTCGGAGATGGTCCTTACACGCCCGCAGATCCCTTCGATAGCGACTTCGGAACGAACACCGGCCGCGACGCAGGCCGCAACCGCCGTGGGATCGTAAAGAATAACGAGCGCGTTCCGCACTCCCTGGCGCAGCACTTCGTCGAACAGCACTCGCGAATCCCCCGGACTGCCGCCGCCGACATTGTCACCGACGTCCATCAACACGACTGGTGTCAAAGCGGAGACCGCCGCATCCGCCACAGCCTGCTCTGGGCTCGGCAGAGCCGCAGCGAACTCATGGCGCCGGTCCCAGGCCCGCCGCGCCATCCAGCGGGCCGCACGCCGGGCGAGTCCTGAGTCGTGGTCGGCAACAGCCAGAAACGAAGCGCCCATTTCTTCGACGTCCGCATAGTTGAAGCCCATCGCGACGCTCGCCGTCAGAATTCCCGGCCACCGCAGGACCTCTTCGAGATCGTCGTATAGTCCGCGCGCGGGCGCCTCCGGTGTGTGCTGGCACGCAATCGGAATCAGCATGGGAGGCGTTTCGAGGGCTTGCCCCGGCTTTGCCTCTCCGCGGATGATTCGGACCGCCAGGCTCGCCGCTTCCACGCCGCGCTCCCACTGGTCGAGGTGCGGATTCGTACGGTAGCCGATCAATACAGTCGATTCAGCCGCCATCCGGCGTGAGATATTCGCGTGCAGATCGAAGGTGGCGACGATCGGAAAGCCAGCGCCCAGACGTGTGCGCAGGCGCCGCAGAATTTCGCCATCGGCATCCTGAAAGTTGTCCGCGACGGTCGCACCGTGCAGCGCGATGACGAGGCCATCGAGCGGCAGCGCGGCTTCAAGTTCGCGCATCAGTTCGGCCGCCAGACGTTCAAAGCAATCCGCCGTAAGCGCTCCGCTCGGAACCGCGTAAGTTGCAAACAGCGGGACGGCATTCGCGCCGGCGCCTTCGAGGAATCCGCCGATCTCATGCCTGGCCCCCCGCCAGCGCTCGATCATAGCGGATCCTCTAGTCAGGCTCGTCGCCGCGAAATGCTCGTAGACTGTTGGAACCGGGAGATAAGTATTCGACTCGTGCAGCAGACCCGCAATTCCAATTCGCGCCATTCGATCATGTTATCCTGCCTGACGTGAAAGCTCTCCTGCCGCTCCTGTTTCTCCCCATTCTTGCCGCGCAAAAGCCCATGCTATCGGAGGCGGATGCGATGAAGACGCACCGGTCGTCGCTTCTCATCGACACGCACAACGACGTCACAAGCTTCACGGTGGAAGATTTCGATATCGGCAACTCGTTTGGGAAACATCACACCGATATCGATCGGCTGAAGAAGGGCGGCGTCGGAGCCACGTTCTTCGCGGTTTACGTTGCCGGCAAATACGCGGACTCGAATACGGCGGCGAATCGGGCCATGCAGATGATCGACACCGTGCGCCATGACATCGTGGGGCGCTACCCGGGCGATTTCGTGCTGGCAACGACGGCGGCGGACGTGGAGGCCGCTAGAAAGAAAGGGCGGATCGCCGCTTTGATGGGAATCGAGGGCGGTCACGCGATTGAAGACAGCTTGCGGCTCCTGCGCGACTTCCACGCCCTGGGCGTCCGGTACATGACGCTGACGCACAACAATAACAACAACTGGGCGGACTCCTCGGGTTCACCCGCGAAGCACAACGGCCTGACAGCCTTCGGGAGGGAAGTGGTGCGCGAGATGAACCGGCTCGGGATGATCGTGGACGTCTCGCACACTTCGGATAAGACATTTTGGGATGCGCTCGAAACGAGCAAAGCGCCGGTATTCGCGTCGCACTCGTCGTGCCGGGCGCTGTGCGACGTGCCGCGAAACATGACGGACGAGATGATCGCGGCCATGGCGAAGAAAGGCGGCGTAATTCAGATCAACTTCAATTGCGGATTTCTGGTGAAGACCCCGGTGGGCGGGAAGGCCTCCGCCACGCTCGCCGACGCTGTCTCTCACATCGATCACGCGGTCAAGGTCGCGGGCATCGGCGGCGTCGGCATTGGCAGCGATTTCGACGGGATCACCTGCGTTCCCGCCGGTCTGGAAGACGTCGGGATGTTCCCGGCGCTAACGCGCGCGTTGATGGAGAAGGGATACTCGGAGTCCGATATCCGCAAAATCTACGGAGGAAATACACTGCGGCTGATGCGGGCCGTTGAGAAGGCGGCGTCGTTAAGAGACCAGTTATAGGCCGAATAGCGGATCCGCCAAACGCCCTCTCGCAGTTCCGGACGATACCGCGCGATGAAGCGCACCACATCCGGTTTCGCGGGGCCGAAGTCGGATTGAAACCAGTCGAATATTTTGGAGACGGTGACTTCCCGCCGTGCGGCATTGATCGTCACGTTGCCCGGCTGGCCCAGGTAGCGGGCCGCATCGTCTTCCAATTGCCGCTCAAGCGTGCCTGCCAGGTACGGCTCGCGCCTGAGCCACGGACAACTCGATGAGGCGCATACCAGCGCGAAGTGAATCCGGGGTTCTTTGAAAACGGCGCGGATTGTTTTCGATTCGATGCCATCAAGAGTGCGCTCAACGCCTCCTACGATAAACTTTGCACGGAAAAAGAATGCGCCGCGCCCGATCAGTCCTTGAAGGCGGTCCTTTCGATTAGGGTAGTCCTTTGCGAAGGCGTGAAGGACAAGGGCGTTATAGGCGTTGAGCCAGTAAGCAAGCTTTTCCTCGCGTGCGGAAAAAAGCGCCGGGTGCGAGTCGGGGCTTACCGCCGCTAGATGATCCACGAACTTCGCAAGCGGCGCGAGGTTGCCGTGAAGCTCGGCATATTTAACGCTGCCGTTCTCCAGCACGTAGCGCTTCAAGACGCCGTCGTAGAGTGACGTATCGGGAGCGAACGCAAGTAAAAGCGCCAGGATCATTCCGCGTGCTGGCTGCCGATTGTGTAATTCCAGGCAGTCTTGATCTTCGCTCCGTCGGAAAACTGAGTATCGATGTACTCGTGGAACTCGATTTTCTTGTCGAGCACGCCGGTTTCCATCATGAGATCGCGGACCATATCGAAATCGGGCTTGAGCGGGCTGAGCGAGTTATACATTACGCGATCCATCGGGTTGGTTAGCGCCCACCGCAGCAGCCGCGGGTCCTGATTGTAGTAGAATCGCGCAACGAAATCGGCCGCATGCTCGCGTTCGGGACGGCCCTTTTCGAGCCAGTGTCCGGAGCGGGCGATGCCGTCCACCAGCGTTTGCACGGCGTCCGGGCGGTTGGCGATCATGTCCTCGCGAACCACAACCACGCAAGACATGTAATCCGGCCACAATTCGCGGGCGTGAAAGAGAACCTTTCCGAAGCCGTAGACTTCGGCCTGGGAAGGATAAGGCTCGCCCATGGAGAACGCGTCGATCGCCTTCGCCGCGAGCGCGCCCGCGACATCGGGCGGCGCCATTTCCACCATCTTCAGATCCGAGGCCTTCATGCCGTACTTCGCTAACGCCTTGAATACGAGCAGCCGTTCATCGGAGAAGCGGCTCGGAATCGCAATCACATGACCCTTCATGTCGGGAAACGTCTTTACCGGGCCGTCCTTTCGGACCACGATGGCGCTTCCGTAGCGGTGGCCGAGATAAACGATGCGAACCGGAACGCCCTGCGCCTTGAGAGCGATCGCCATGGGCGCGACCATGAAGGCTGCCTGCATCTTGTTCGCAATCAGCGCTTCCTTGATTTCAGGGAATCCCTGAAACATTTTCGGGATGAAGATATTGCCGGAAGATGAGAAGCGCGAAATGTAGTCCGTTACCGGACAGGTGAGGTGGCACGTGACGGGAATGTAGGCAACGTGCAGCCTGCGCTTATTCTCGGGAAGCCTATCGTTGACCACGTCGGACCAGTCGAAATTCAACTTAAGATGCAAGGCGGAAACCACGCCGGTCCACAGCAGCAATCCCAGGATAATCCGTTTTGCGTCACTCATTGCGGAACCCCCAGCGAACCGATTTGAGCAGTTCAACTCTGCGTATGGAGAGATCGAGACAAAGGCCAATGACACCAATCAGAAGCATGCCCGCGATGACCAGATCGTAGCGTTTGCCGGCGTTGCGCGAATCGATGATCAGATAACCCAGACCCGAATCGACGGCGATCATTTCGGCCGCCACCACAACCAGCCATGAGATGCCAAGAGCGATGCGCAGTCCCACTAGCACTTGCGGCAGCGCTGCCGGGAAGATGACGCGTCGAAACAAAGCCGCGGGCGACAGGCCGAAGTTGATACCTGCATTGCGCATCATGGGCGGCACGTTGTGGACGCCGTTCATTGTCGCCACGACGACCGGGAAGAACGATGCCATGAAGATAAGGAAGACGGCCGCGAAGTTGCTGACGCCGAACCAGACGATCGATAGCGGTATCCACGCGAGCGGGCTGATGGGTCTCATCAGTTGAATGACGGGATTGAACGCCGCCGAGGCGTTAGGATACCAGCCGAGAATAATTCCGGTGGGGATTCCCAGAGCGATCGCGAGCGTATAGCCCGAACCGACACGGAACAGAGAGTCCCCAATATATCCCCAAAGCAATCCTTTGCGGATCAACTCGGCGAGACCTAGTTGAACGTCATAGGGCGATGGAAACACCTTCGTGCCGCTGTAAATGACTCCCTGACGCCAAAGAATCAAAACCGCCACCAGAGCCACCAAGGGCCAGAAATAGGATTCCCAACGTTTCATGGCGTTATACCTTGTGGGCCAAACCGATTTCTTCGAAAATGCTGTCGCGCAATTCGAGGTACCGGGGCGAGCTGATGTCGCGCGGGTGCGGAATGTCGATTTCGACGATCCGGCGGATGGTGGCCGGCCGTGTCGACATCACGACAACCCGGTCGGCAAGCTGGACGGACTCTTCAATATCGTGAGTAACGAACAAGATTGTTTTTCGTTCGGCTTCCCACATGCGGAGGAGTTCGCTCCGCATGATGAGCCGGGTGATCGAGTCGAGCGCGCCGAATGGTTCGTCCAGATAGAGTACGTCGGGGTTCACGGCCAGAGCGCGCGCCACTTCCACACGCTGCTTCATCCCGCCCGATAGTTCCTGCGGATAGGCCTGCTCGAACCCTTCAAGCCCAA
>SHUI01000162.1 GCA_009697455.1 Bryobacterales bacterium | reverse complement strand
CCAGACCCGACGAACGCGCCCGAACGGGGGTTTATCGCGGAACGGTTGCACATCGTTGCGGATGAAGTGGAGGTGCTGACCTCGTCCGTGATGGGCCTGACGGTGGGCTGCGCGCGCTGCCCCAACCACAAATAAGACCCGATCCCCCAGCGCGACTATTATCGTCTGTCGGCCATCCTGCAATCGGCCTACGATCCCTATGACTGGCTGCCTCCGAAAAAACGGGAATTCGCCGCCGCGCTACCGCTGGAGATGGCTGAATACGAGACTCACAATCAGCCGCTCGACGCCGAGATTGGCAAGCTCGAAAAGAGTCTTGTTGAACTTACGGCTTCCTATCGCGAGGAATACCAGCGTGATGTCAAAACGGAAACCTTCGAAGATCCGGCGAAGATTCCCCTCGATAAATTATTCGCGAAGTTTCCGAAATTGAAGCAGCGTGGCGAACCTGTTCAGAAGGAATTGGATGCGCTGAAACGGAAGTTGCTGCCCAAGCCGCATGTGCGCGTACTGATGGACAACGGAGGCGAACCTTCGGCTTTCTATCTCCTGCGCCGTGGCGACCCGATTAATCCCGGCGAACGGGTCACACCCGGAGTGCCGTCCGTTCTCAACGGAGCGATCGAGCCATACCGCGTGACGCCGCCATGGGAGGGCAGTTCAAGCTCGGGACGACGGCTTGCGCTCGCCCGTTGGCTCACCCAACCGAACCACCCGCTTACCGGACGTGTCGCGATGAACCAGATGTGGATGCGCCATTTCGGCCGCGGCATCGTAACAAGCCCATCGAACTTCGGCCGCGCGGGCAGCGCGCCCTCACATCCTGAACTGCTCGACTGGCTCGCCGTCGAGTTCGTGGCTCGCGGGTGGAGTCAGAAGGCGATGCATCGTCTGATGATGACTTCCTCAGCGTACCGGCAGTCCTCGTCTCTTCGTGAACCGCCTTCCGCCGATCCGGAGAACGTCCTGTTGAGCCGCATGCCCTTGCGGCGTCTTGAGGCGGAAGCGCTGTACGATGCGGCGCTCGCGGCGACCGGACGCCTGGACGCCAAGATGTTCGGGCCACCCGCCGACATCGAAGTGAAGACTGACAAGGAAGTGGTGGTGAAAGCGGGACACGATGGCTACCGGCGAGCCGTCTACGTTCTGCATCGCCGTCAGACGCCCGTAACGATGTTCGAGGTGTTCGATCAGCCACCAATGACGCCCAACTGTATCGAGCGCCGCCTGTCGAACGTGGCCACACAGGCTTTGCAGATGACAAACGGCACGATGATTTGGGATCAATCGCGCTACCTCGCGGGCCGGCTGATTGACGAGTTCGAGCAAGACCGCGGCGCGCAGGTGCGGCAAGCCTACCTGCGAATTCTTTCCCGCCCTCCGCTGGCTGAAGAAGTTCACGCCGGCGTCGAATCGCTCGATCAGTTCGCCCGGCTTTGGCGGGAAAAGCTGGCTTCCGGGAACCCGGATGCTCCCGTTCTTGCGGCGGCCCGCTGGCAATCGCTCGCGAGCTTATGCCACACGCTATTGAACTCCGCCGAGTTCGCTTTCATCGATTAAGGACGAGAACATGAACAATCCATCCCGCCGCGACTTTTTCAACCGTATCTCCGATGGCATTCACGGAGCGGCGCTCGCGTCCATATTCGGCGCCCGCGCCGCTGGGTCCACGCATGAGGCGCCGAGCCTGCTCGCGAAGCAGCCGCACTTCAAGGCAAAGGCAAAGGCCGTAATCCATCTATTTCAGAATGGCGGTCCGAGTCAGGTGGACCTGTTCGATCCCAAGCCGGGATTGCAGAAGTACGCGGGCCAGATTCCGCTCCTCGACTTGAAGACGGACGTTTCATCGCCAATCTCGATGGGAGGGCTGCTGCCGTCTCCCTTTAAGTTCAGCAAGCACGGCCAGTGCGGCATGGAACTGGCGGAAGTTCTTCCGCATCTGGCGAAACACGTCGATGAGATCGCATTCATCCGCTCCATGTTCGGCGAGCACTTCAACCACGAACCGGCGCTGTTCCTGATGCATTCCGGACGCACGATTCCGAGCAGGCCTTCGATGGGATCGTGGGTGTCCTACGGGTTAGGTACGGAGAATCAAAACCTGCCCGCCTATATCGTGCTGGACGATCCGAAGGGACTGCCGATTAACGGTATCTCGAACTGGCAGTCGGCGTGGCTGCCGCCGCTCTATCAGGGGACGCGAGTCCGAACCGAAGGTCCGCCGGTACTGAATCTCACCCCGCACGCCGAATGGCCCACGCCGCTCGCCGAAGCGCAGCGAGACCTGCTCAGGCGCATTGACGATGCGCATCGGCGCGAGCGTCCCAATCAACCCGATCTGGACGCGCGGATTTCCAGTTATGAACTGGCCGCGAGGATGCAGGTCGCCGCAAGCGATGTCCTCGATGTCTCGAAGGAAACCGAGGCGGTGCGCGAAGCTTACGGATTGAACGACCCACAAACGGCGTCGTACGGAAAGCGCTGCCTGATGGCCCGCCGCATGGTGGAGCGGGGAGTCCGATTCGTGCAACTTTATATCGAAGGACAGATTTGGGACAACCACGAGAACCTCGACACGGGATTGCGTTACGCCTGCGGCAAGACGGACAAGCCGGTGGCAGCGCTACTGACGGACTTGAAGCAGCGCGGGCTGCTTGACTCGACTCTTGTGATCTGGGGCGGCGAATTCGGACGTCTGCCGCTCGCGCAGAGCACGAACGGCCGCGACCATGGTCCGTCGGGGTTCACGACGTGGATGGCCGGCGGCGGGGTGAAGCCCGGGACCATCTATGGCGCGACCGACGAGTTTGGGCATAAGGCTGTCGAGAACCGCGTATCCGTTCATGACTTCCACGCGACGGTTCTGCATCTGCTCGGTCTTGAGTTTCGCGACTTGGTTTACGAAAGGCACGGACTTAAGGAACGGCTCACTGACCAGTTCCCGGCGCGGGTGGTGAAGGAAGTTCTGGCGTGAGGTCAACGCGAAGCGAATAAGCTGGCGGCCTGGGCGCGGGTTGCCGCACCATGCCCTTAAACACCACCGGTTCCGGCTTCCCATCCTAAATCGGACAACTCCTTAGCGATAACGAGTCTCACCGTTATCGACGTAGCCGGGAAACCACAAAGCAAGCACGGGGATTGCAGCCGTTGTCATCAAAGGCAAATTCGTGAATCGAGCCGCGCTCAGCCGCGCAGTCACCATCCACGGACGCCCAGCCCGATAGATGGAACCCGGCTGACGGCGCAGCGTAGCGAAGACCAGAACGTTTCCTCGGCTCCGTACCAGCGGCCCGCCGTCGCGCCCGGTGGCGCAGCTCCATTCAGGTCGATCCGGCTAAAACTTTCGACTCGCCGTCATTCCTCCCGACATGGCGTAATTCCAACCGGGGCGTCTCATCATTGCGGCGCCGCACTAGGGTGCGATGGAAATGGGCAGGGCGTTACTGACCAGGTCCTTGACGACGAGAATCGACTGCGAACCGGCGGGGGCCGAGGCCGGCAATGTGACCTCGATTTGCCAAACTCCGACCGCGCCTGAGAGGAGTGCGCTGGAGCGGGGCACGATGAGTTTGCCGTCCGAGAGATAGACCCCGGGGAAGTCATCCGTCACCGGCGGCGGAGCAGGAGCGGGAGCGCCGTCAGCGACCGGGGGCATGACGGCGCCTTGGCCGGTGGCGAGGATACGGATGGTCTCGCCGCGGCGGGCGGGAGCACCGGCGGAGTTCACTCGGCCGTCTGCATTGAGCACGAGAAAAAGCCCCGGCGCTGATGGCAGCACGGTGACCATCGCTCTTCCGCGGCTGGCGTCGCCCACACGAACTTCGGCCAGATATTGAGTGGCGCTCTCCAGTTGGCTGGATACTTGGAAGTTGATCTGAGTAGGAGAGGCGAAGTACAGCGGCGCAGGTTTCCCGTCCAGCATCACCTGCACACCGCAGAGGCGGGTGGGGAGCGGGCTGACCTCGGCGCGGCAGGTGAATTCGCCATAGACGGTAGCGATGGAGCCGGGGGCGACGGGAATGCCGGGTGCACTGGAGGCTGCGTTGACGACGACGGCGTTGGCGAGCGGTTCCATGACCCAGACCTCCGTGGCGGCGGGAAGGGTAGCTCGACTGAGGGTGACGGTGGAGGGTTTGAACACTACCTGGTCAAAAGCTGGAAGGACATCGCGCAGAGTGAGATTGCGGACCAGGCCGCCGAGGGGCCCATAGAAATGGCCGAGGATCGCCACCCTGGAGCGGAGCTGGCGGAGGAGCGCGCTGACGCCTTGCGGCGCGATGCCGATGTGGTTGGAGGAGAAAAATGCGACGTCGAGATCGCGGAGATCGGCCATTTGCGTCTCGGTAATTTGGGCCTGGCCGAAGTCGCCGAACTGAGCAAAACGGAGGCCGGATTGGGTCCACCGAATGACGGTATTGGGCGTGGCGCCGTTGTTGTCGTGAAAACCGGGAATGAGAACAAAGTTCACGCCGGCCGCGGCGACTTCCGTTCGTTCGCGGATGGGGCGTCCATCAATGAGAGCGAATGGTCCGCGAACGGTGTCCGTGCCGGTGTGATCGCCGTGGGCGTGGGAGACGGTGACGGCGTCTGCGCGCACGGCGGGGGCCAGGAAGCCCTGGCCGGAGCCGGGCGGGTCGCTGACCACGGTGGGACCGCCGGGTGACTGAATGATATACCCGGACTGACCGATCCAGGAAACCTTTACGTCCTGAGCGGCGCATAGCAACGCGAAGGACATTAGCAGCAGCAGACGAAACATCATGTACCCCTTGGCTTTCAACAACTACAGTATAGTCAATGGTCTTGTCAGAACAGATCACGAAGCGTAACGTGAAGACTCCGCGAAAGTCCTTGAAGGCTGCTCGCTCATTCCTCCTCAAGTAAAGGAAGTTCGCACTGGAGAAGGGCCATTCACTGACATTGCGCTCTTGAACTCTCCGAGCGAGACGACCAGCCGCCCCTGGTCTCGGTAGCCGAGAGGTTGCGGGAGAACGGCGTGGCAACGCTGAAAATTGCCGTGCTGACTCCTGAAACCTGTCCGGGAGTTGGAGCGATGGGTTCGCAGGCACATCCGGAAATGCTTCTCGTTGAGATGGCACGGTCGGAAAGGGCGCTACTCGGCGCGCTGTCGTAAGCAGAAGGCGGTCAGAGCAACCCCATCTATGAAAATGGAGCGGCAAGCTGCTGAAGTGGCAGGGTGAGCAACGCAGGCGCGGACGAACGCGGTCTCCCGCTCCATAATTTCAACGACCTAGGCATGATGGTAAATTGGCTTAGTGGACGCATCTCTCTATCGAAGTTCCCGGAGCGGAAGACCCCCACTTCGGATTGGCTTGCTCCTCGATAGCGCATCGCTCTCCAGATGCTTCTCCGAAGTTATCGACCACATCCTTCAAAGCGATTTTGCGGGCATCGATCTGATCGTTTTCAACGGCGCGGCGGCGAAAGCAAGTAAACCACGGCCCGCGCGGTCCTTGGCCCGCAAGTTAGTCGATACTGCGTTTAACGCGGAACAGAGGCGGAAGCTCTTTTTCAGTCTCTACCAGAGTTGGGACCGCCGCAACGCCGATCCGTCGACAGATCCACTCGCGACTGTTGACTGCGCGGAGCGCCTGGCGACCGTAGAATCGATGACAGTCGAACCTGTCACGAAGCGCTTCGTCCATCGCTTCCCGGCGGACGACGTCGAGCGTATCCGGGAGAAAAAGCTGGACGTCCTTATCCGCTTCGGCTTCAATATTCTGCGCGGCGGCATTCTGAATGCCGCCCGCTTCGGCGTCTGGTCCTACCATCACGGCGATAACGACCGCTATCGTGGCGGACCCGCGTATTTCTGGGAGGTTCTTGAAGGAAATCCGGTTTCGGGCGCGATCCTGCAAGTGCTGACCGAGGAGCTCGACGCGGGCAAGGTCCTCTGCAAGGGCCTATTCGCGACGGACGAGGGATTCTCGCTCGCCCGCAATCGCGTACAACCTTATTGGGGCGCATCCACGTTCATGATTCAGAAGTTGCGCGAGTTGCACGCGCATGGTTGGGAGCATGTCGAGAGGAACGGAGTAAAACCGGCTCCATATCTGGGAAGGAAGAAAATCTACTCGACGCCCTCGAATGGGGAGATGCTGCGGTGGCTGGCGCCGTTGTTGACGGGAAAGATTGTGCGCCGGCTGACGAAGCGGCCGTCCATCCGGCATTGGCGGATCGCCGTCCGCGTGGGTGCGGCGCCCCTTCCGGAAACGACGTCAACGCCGGACCTGACCGATTTCCGTTGGCTTGAATCGCCCAGAGGCCGCTTTTTCGCGGACCCTTTCGTGGTGGAGGAGGAGGGTTCGCACTGGGTGTTTTTTGAGGATTACGACTACGCCACTCAGCGTGGAAAGATCTCATGCGCCGAGGTGCGGGACGGTGGATTTGGCGAGCCTCTGACCGCTCTTGAACGACCGTACCACCTCTCTTATCCTTGCGTCTTTCGCGACGCCGGAGTTTGGTACATGATCCCGGAGACCGTGTCGGCAGGCACGGTCGAGCTGTACCGCTGCACGCGCTTTCCAGACGCCTGGCAGTTCGAACGGGAGTTACTGAAGGGTTCTGCCGTTGATACCACGATATGGATTGAGGACGGCGTATACTGGTTTTTCGTCACGCTTCAGGAGCGACGGGGATACGCCTCCCAGCTCTGGCTCTATTCCGCTTCGTCGCTTGACGGGGCATGGACGCCGCATCCGTGTAACCCTATTTCAACCGACGTCCGGTACGCTCGCGGTGGCGGAGCGATCTTCCGGCACGGTGGCCGGCTGTACCGTCCCAGCCAGGACTGCAGCGGCGAGTACGGACGCAGCATGACCCTCAACGAAATTGTCTTGATGGACTCTGAGCACTACCGGGAAGAGCCTCGCGTGACCGTTGAACCCGGCTGGATGAAGGACTTGGTGGGCACGCATACCTATGGACGGGCCGGCGCGGTCGAGATTATCGACGGGAAAACGCGCCTGCCCGTGGACCAGGTGCTATGAAGCCGCTGGCCCTGCTGCTCGCATTGCAATCTTCTCTTCCTGACGGCTCGTTTCTAACCGGCACGATTGAGTGGCGCGAAAAGCGCGAGGCGAAACTGAAGGCCCCGGACGGATGGCTCTCGCTCGCGGGACTGTTCTGGCTCAAAGAAGGGGACAACGAGATTCCGCTGCCTTCGCGTTGCGGCCCAGGAGTGCGGATCGGATTCCATGCGGGACGGGCCGTGCTTGCCGGGCGGGAGTTGCGTTCGGACGCTCCGGGGCCGGCGGATGAGATTGTCAAAGGCGACTGTACCCTGTTCCTGATTCGCCGCGGCGATCGCTTCGCCATCCGGTTGAAGGACCAGAACAGCGCCGCGCGCGTGGGATTCACGGGGCTGAACTGGTATCCGCCGCAAGAGGCTTTTCGCGTCAAGGCGAAGTTCACGGCCGCGCCGCGCCGGATTCCGGTTCTAAATATCGTGGGGATCACGGAGGAGTTCGAGAGTCCCGGATATGCGGAGTTCCAGCTTGAGGGACGGGAGTTCAAACTGCGTCCAGTGCTCGAAACGGGGGACGCGACGGAATTGTTCTATATCTTTCGGGACGAAACCAGCGGCAAGGAGACCTATCCGGCAGGTCGATTCTTCTACTCCGGTTTTCCCAAGGATGGTTTCGTAATACTCGACTTTAATCGCGCCTATAACCCGCCATGCGCATTCACGGAATTCGCGACGTGCCCGCTTCCGCCGCGCGAAAACCGTCTGCCCATCGCTATCCGCGCCGGGGAGAAGAATTACGGCGCGCGGTGATGCCCGGCGCACAGGATCTGGCTGCTCACGCGCCAACGCCCGGCCGCGGGCGCGCACAGGAGCGTTGAGCGCCGATTTCTTGCGGCGGGCGGTATAGGGGCGAATTTCGGCGGCCTGACCGAATGAGCGGTTGAGCGCCGCGACCTACGGCGCGGGAGACCGGTGTGGCGTCAAACCTGGCCAAGCGGATACCGGCGCTCCCCTCAGGACTGTGTGAGAGCGCTTGCCTACGAGAAGTTTCCCCGGCTGGCACTGGAAACGTTTGCGAAATGCCGGCCGGGACGTTCGCTCGATCTCTGAAGATTATCCCGGCGCATTGTCCTATTCCGCATCACACCTCAATGCCGGAGCTAGCCGCGGAAGCGGTCTTGGCGCTGGTTGAGTCTCATCCGGATCTTCACGGAACTCTCTGCGTTGTCACGCGGAGTTTCGCGTTCGCGTGCGGACCCTCCGGCGCGATGCCAGCGGATGACCGCCTCATCCCCTCTCCGCCCGCCTCCGCCAGAACACATACAGCGGAACCCCGCTCATGATCACCAACGCCCCAAAACCCGAATTCCTCGGATCTCCCACCGCGATGAAAATCAGGAAAAATATCGCCACCGCCAGATAAAGCGCGGGAATCAGCGGATAGGCCGACACCCGGTACGGACGCTCCAATTCCGGACGCTTCCGCCGCAGAACGAATAGCCCGTAAACCGTCAACGCGTTGAACAGCAATGACGCGAAGGCGGTGAACGTAAGCAGATCGCTGTAAAGCTGGGCGCCGCGAGTGCCAAGGCTCCCCGACAGGATCAGAGCGATCGACCAGATTGCCTGATACCGCAGCGAACTGAGTGGAACCCGGCTCTTGGCGTCTATCAGCGCCGCCTTCCGGAAGAAGAGCCTGTCGCGCGCCATCGCGAAGTACAGCCAGGGACCCGAAAGTATCAGACCGTTGACACATCCCGCGGTGGAGATAAGAATCGCGACGGCGATCACACCCAGCCCTGCGGGCCCCAGCACAATTCGGGCAACCTCGGCCGCGATCCTCTGATCGGGAACACTCGCCGCGACGCTTAGCGGCAGGATGTGCAGGTACGCAAGGCTCGTCAGCGCGTAGATTAGCGTCACGCCCAGCGTCCCCAGAAAAAGGGCTCTCGGCAGCGTTTTGACGGGATCGCGCGTTTCCTCCGACACGAAGGTCACGACATTCCAGGAATCGTATGCGAACAGAGCCTTCGACATCGCCACCGCGAAGCCTGTGATTACAGCCATGTTCATCGCTTCGGGCGCAAGCGGCTGCAAATGCGACCAGTCTCCCTTTCCGCTGGCGATACCAAATAAGATGAGTCCGGCGAGCGCCGCGATTTTGGCGAACGACAACAGATTCTGCACCGTGGACGCGGCGCTCAGTCCGTGGGAATTGATCCAGGTGAGAACCACCACAAGCGCGATCGCCACCAGTTGCACCGCCGAAACGCGGAGAGATCCGTACGCAAGGGCTGTGGTCGACTGGTTTACCCACGGGACAAACACGCCGAGATAGTTCCCGAAAGCTACAGCCACGGCCGCGATGAACCCGCATTGGATAACGGTAAACAGAGTCCAGCCGTAGAGAAATCCCCAGAACGGTGAAAAGGCCTCTTTCAGATAGACGTATTGCCCACCGGTCTTGGGAAATGCCGCGGCCAGTTCGCTGAACGAGAGAGCCGCGCAGAGCGTGAGCACGCCGCCCACAATCCATATGAAGACAAAACTGCCGGCGCCAATTTTCGACTCGATCACGATGCCGGCGATTAGAGCGGGCGCAAGGAAAACGCCGCTTCCAATCATCGAACCCATGATGATCATCGTGGCGTCAAGCAAGCCTAGACGTCTTTCTGGAAGGGAGGAAGCGGGCAAGGAGTTAGCGTATCACGAGCGGTCCGGCATAAAAAAACCCTCAGATCGCCGCGAAGCAGTCTGAGGGTGTGAGCCTTGAAAAAACAGGAACTAACGTGCAGCTTTTCGGCGCCGGATCCAAAGCAGCGCAGGTACACTCGCGAGCATCAGGACCACCGTGCCCGGTTCCGGGACGGGGCTTTCCGCAATGCCGAATTCAATTACGGTTGTCACGACGTTACCCCCCACGTTGTAGTTCGTTCCGAGTGTGTGGTTGTTGAACTCGTATATACTGCGATTCCTGTCAACGCCGCCCGACGGATCGATGAAATCTATGTTCGCGCCGTTGTCGAGAAAGCCATCGTTATTCATATCCATCCCGCTAATGCCGTTCAGCGTAATGAAATGACCGCCGATCCGATTCCCTTGCGCGTTGTAGAAACCCAACAGCACTTCGATGTCCTGGCCTCTGGTCAACTCGTCGAAGAACCACTGGAACATCGGCGAGGCTTGGGCGTGGACGTAGTACTTGCCTGGCGCGACCAGATCCAGGTACTGTCTCTTGCCATTGATCAATCCCGAAACGGTTGTGCCGCCGTTACAGGCAGCGCATCCCATGAGCCCGGAAAGCGTGCCAGCGACGAGGCCAACGTCGTCGTCATCAATGTCAAGATCTCCATCCAGATCGCCGATGAGATCTGTGCCGTACTTTTTGTCCAGCATCCTCATCGAGTTCGCGGTCGCGACCGGCCCACAGGCAAAGTTGTTGTTGTTGGCGTCTTCGCAGATGCCGCTACCGATCTGATTGAAATGACCGTAAAGGTTGGCCGGGATCGTGATGGACGCCGCGGACAAGATGCCCGTGAACGCCAACAGCAGAAGGCCGAGAGCAACGATTGGTACTTTTCGCATATTCCTCCGTTGAATATCCTTATGAATATCCTTAGTCCTTTTTTACAGGAGACCTACCCTTTGGTCAAGCGAAAAATGACGACTCGCCGCAAGAAAAGTACTGGCACTGTTGGTACGTCGGTACGGCGGCTTGACCGCTTCGCCGACCATTTCCCGGCCGCCGCTCATCCCCACCAAACTTCGTCCGGGGCCAGATGCGCCTTTGCGACATCCGGATTGATCTCAACTCCATACCCGGGTTTATCCTGGATCGTCAGGTATCCGTCCGCGATGATTGGTCCTTCATGGATTACAAGGTCCTGCCACCAGTCCACGTACTTTGCCAGCTCGTGGACGCGGAAGGTCCGCATCGACGCGGCAGCGTGCGCAGAAGCGATGGTCCCAAGCGGGCTGGCCGGATTATGCGCCGCGGTCCACATGTAATACAAGTCCGCCTGATCCGGCCAGCC
>SHUI01000161.1 GCA_009697455.1 Bryobacterales bacterium | reverse complement strand
GAGCACTGTGCGGCCGCCCCGCCTCACATCCGTCAGTTCCAGCAACCGCGCCGTCCAGACGCCTTGCACGTTCTCGATCTGCTGATATCGCAAACGCCGCGCCAGCTTGTCCTTGACCAGCCCTTCGAACTGAGCTGTTACGTAGTTGTCCTTGCGCACCCAGAGCGCGATGGCGGAATACTGCGAAGCCTTAGTCTGCTTCGCGCGGGCTTCGATGTGCCAGCAGCGGGCGCCGTCGATATCCTCTTCGCCGAGCAGTTTGTACGTGAATTGATCCACATCCCGCTCCTCCAGGTCTTCGAAGCTGAAGTCGGTGCCGAAGAAGCGGGTGGAGCGGTCCTGCAATGCGATCCGGCGGTCGCGGCCTATATTCGGCGTCCACATCCACTGGTCGGAAGCGCGGTCCGGGTGATTCACCACCAGTAGCGCGACCCCCTTGACCTCCGCGGGCGACGTGAAGCGCAGAATGGATTTGCTGTTGCCGAACGCGCCGGCTCGTTCCGACCGCCAGCGTTTCTCAGTGATCTTCCCGCCGGGGTCGAACACCTGGAGCACGCCTTCGTACTTCTGCGAAGTCGAACGCGCGCGCTTCTGCGACTCCTCGATGACGGCGCGCGCATCCTGGCTGCTGGCAATAGAAACACAAAGAGCGGCGCCGATCCAGAGCCGCAAAGCAGTGTGGGGAACGATAATCCTATTCATAAGCCAAAGACTCCACCAATGAACTGCGTACGGCCGATTCGGCCGGACCCGCCGCCGACAGGAACGACGCCGCCAGGACCAGGGGCAGCAGCACTAACGCGACGGTCCAAGGGAACCTGTAATCGAGCGGCATACCGGTAAAATCGCGCCGCACCATTTCCAACTGGTAGTAGAGGTTGACGGCGCCCAGCGCCAGACCGAGAAACAGGCCGATCAGGCCTATGGCGACCGCCTCCATCCAGATGGCGCGCCGCACCATGCCGCTCACGCCGCCCACAGCGCGTAAAATGCCCAACTCGCGGCGCCGGTCCGAGATCGAGACGGTCAGGGTGTTGGCGATGCCCAGCACTCCCACCACCAAGGCCAGGGCGAGTTGGATGTACGTCATCCCGAACCATTGGTCGGCCAGATTGAGGATATAGCCTTTCAACTCTTGGTTGAGGAAGACGAACAGGCGGCGCTGCTGGCTGAACTTTTCCTGGATCGACACTTTGACCGCCATCGGGTCCGTGCCCGGCTTCAGGTAGAGGCGGAAACTGTCGTAGGTGGGATCGTTCCAGTGCCGCAGGTAGACCGACTGGTCCACAAAGATGGTGCCGATCTGATCGGAGAAGTCGCGCACGATCCCCACCACCGGCAGCCGCACCGCCGCCGAGGTCGCCGTCAACTCCACCGCGTCGCCCATGCGCAACTGCTTCAATTGCGCCAGATTCTCGGAGATGATGACTCCCTTACCCTGGCCGGCGATCCGGTTCATCTCCTCGAAGTCGCCCTCGATGACGCGGCGCCGCCGGGTACGCTCCGCCACCCGGGGGATGTCCACCGAGATCAGCAGCACCGGGGTCGTCCGGAAGGTGATCCGCGTGTTCCGAACCGGTTGTACTTCCGCCACCCCCGGGATCGCTTCCAGTTCGGGCCGCATCTCCGCCGGGAAGCGGTAGTTGCGGGAGACCAGATTCTCCGAGGCCGAGACGAACAGATCGGAATTAAGCGTGGTCGACAGCCATTCCTCGATAGAGCCGTAGCTGGCCCGCGATGTGCCGGCCAGACCGATCAGCATCGCCAGGCAGAACATCAGCGCGGAAACAGTCGCCGAGGTGCGGCGGGGCGCCTGCATGAGGCTGTCGGCAGCGAGCGCGCCTTCGATCGGCCGCAGCGCCTTGAGGGCGGGCCGCAGGCACCTCGCCAGCCAAAGCGAGAGCGAGGGTGTGAGCAGCAGCACCGCGGACATCAGCAGCGTGTAGCCCCCATAAAAGAAGACCCGCGAGCTGCCCAGCAGAAGACAGACGAAGGAACCGGTCAGGAGACAGGCAGCCACGGCGCGCCTCCGAAGATTCTCACCGGCGGACAACACCTGGCTCTTGCCTTTCTGGAGCGCCTGGACGGGATCGACGGCGGCCGCGGACCGCGCCGGCAGCAGCGCGGCCGCCAGACTGGTAATGGTCCCGACCACCACCGCCGCCGGCAGCAGGAGCGAGTTCCACTCCACCTCCGGGTTCTGTGCCGTGACCCCGTAAGCGCCCTGCATCACCCGGCTGATGTACGTGACCAGTACTCCCCCCAGCAGCATTCCGAACCCGGCACCGAGGGCGGAGCCGAATAGCCCAAGCACGGCGCTCTCGCCCAGAAACAGTCCCCCGATCTGCCGCCGGGTCGCGCCGAGGGCGCGCAGGACGCCGATTTCGGAGCGGCGTTCCGTCACCGCGATCGAAAACGAATTGAAAATGATAAACAGGCCGATGAAAAGGGCGAAGGCGCTCGAAACGTTCATGCTGACGGAGTATCCACGCATCATGGCCTCAAACTGCTGGCCGCGCGCGGCCGGCGGGCGGACCTCGAAGCCGGGTCCCAGGCGGCGCTCGAGCGCCGTCCGGCACTGTTCCAGCGAGATCCCCTCCTTCACCCCGATGTCGATCCGGTCGAACTTGCGGCCGCGCCCGAACACTTTCTGCGCGGCGTATATGTCCATCACGGCGAGGTTGCCGCCAAACGCCGAGGCCAGACCGCCGGCGCCCATAAGGCCGCGAACGGTGAACTGCCGCGGACCGTCCATGGTCCGCAGCACGATCTTGCTATTGATTCCGGCGCCATTGCGCGCCGCAAAGTCCTGGCTGACGACAATCGAATCCGGTTGGGCCAGGAAGATCAGCGGGTCTTCCACAATATCGGACTGGCCGCCCTCCATGCTGTAATCCCGCAGGCTGCGGTCGCCCACCATATCTACGCCCAGAATCATCAGGTTTCCCTGCCCCTCGATGCCCGTGGCCGCCACCGCCTCCACCACGGGAACCGCTACCCGCACCTCCGGCGCCTGCTGGACGGCGTCCAGCACTTCCTCGTCGAACCCCGCCTCCCCGGCGGAGACCTGCAATTCCGTGGCGCCGGCAATTCGGTCCACGGTCCGGCCGAAAGCTGCCAGGATGGAGTCGTTGGCCGCGTGCATCCCCACGAAAACGGCTACGCCGAGGGCGATGCCCATGATCGTGAGGAGCGACCGCAACTTGTGCTTGCGGGCGTACTGCCAACTCAGCAACCGGAGCAGGATCATCGGCGTTCGTCCTTGATGATGCGTCCGTCGGTGAGGGTGATGGTGCGGGGACAGCTTCGCGCCACGCTCTCGTCATGCGTCACGATGAGCACGGTCGCGCCGAACCGGTCGTGGAGATCGTGGATCAGCTTCAGAATCTCCACGCCCGTCTTGGAATCGAGATTCCCGGTGGGCTCGTCGCCGAGCAGAATCGGGGGATTGAAGGCCAGGGCGCGCGCGATCGCCACCCGCTGCCGCTCGCCGCCCGAAAGCTCATCCGCCAAGTGTTCGACCCGGTGTCCCAGTTTGACGAGGTCGAGCAGTTCCCTGGCCCGGCCTTCCACTTTCTTCCTCGCCCAGCCGTGCAGGTGCAGCGGCAACGAAACATTCTCCAGGCAGCTCAGGCTGGGAAGCAGGTTGAAGAACTGGAAGATAAAGCCGATCTTCTCGCGCCGGAGGCGTGTCAGTTCGTCATCGGAAACGGCACTGGTAGCTCATCCGTCGATCCGGATCTCGCCGCCAGTCGGCCGGTCCAGCCCTCCAATCAGATTCAGCAACGTGGACTTGCCCGAACCCGACGGACCCACCAGGGAAACCATTTCCCCCCGTTCGATCTGGAGTTCGATATTCTGGAGGACGGCAACTTTCCGTTTGCCGTCGAATTCCTTGGACACCCCCGCGACTGTTATCATCCTTCACACGTCCCTGACCGCATGCTTACCCCCCCCGTCCGCCCTCGTGCAGTCCGATGAGCGGACGCACGGATCACTGGCGTTTGAGCCCCCCGAGGACAGTGGCGGCATTCGGCTCGAGAATCATTACGAACGCGGCGTTCCCTCCGTCGATCAGCACTCCCTTCAGCTTCACGCCGTCGTTCGGCCCCCGGCCTTCGTCTTCTGTGTAGTACTTCATCTCAAACAAGCACGTCGATGCGACCGTGTACGTTCCCGAGATCTTCTCCCCCACCGCCGTGAGGCCGCCGAAATTCGAACCCAGCTTGCCGGCGAAAGCCCCGGCCCCGTCGGCGCTAATCCGGCCCAGGGCGGAGAAGGGCATCCGGCTGCGGTCAGGTTGCAGGATGCTGCCGGCCATCTCGAACTGGAAGGTGCCGGCCAAATCGCGATTCGTGCACCCGCTCAGCTTCACTTTCCTTCCCGGCCCATGGATGACGATTCCCGGCGGGCTTACAAAGAGGTCGCGAATCTCGTCTCCGTTATCGCTCAGCATGCCCTCAAAGTTGACTGGAAGGTTGATCGGATCGGGCAGAAACACCGTCGTGTTGAACGTGCAATCGGGATGAATTTTGTAGATGCCGGTGAAGTCCTGCGGGATCAGGATACCGTTAAAGCTCGCGGTGCTGCTGAAAACCAGATTGCCGTTCCCGTCGCTCTCGAACCGCCCGAGGCGGGCGAAAGGGCCCGTCAGGTCCGTCACGGGTGATCTGATCACGGTACCGGTGCCGAAGAAGCCGAAGGCGCCGATGAAGTCGCGGTTAGTGCAGCCCTCTCTGGCTTGCGCGGATGGGGCCAAGACGAGCGGCAGAAGCATCATCAGGGCAGCAATGACGCCGCGGAAAGCAGCGCCGCAATTGCTTTCAGGGCGGACTGGGGGTAACGTTGCAGAGGAGGCTTGAATGGTCATTCGCAACTTCTGTTTGGGGTTGACTACCAGCGAAATCTACCGTACCACAATTCATTATTCGACCGCAAAATTTGAGGATCGGCAGATCGGCAGGAGACCAGCTGCCGTCGACTGGTTCGGTCCTGCAACAAGCGGGGGAAGGCGGAGCAGGTACCTGGCCCTGCGGAAGGTGCTCCTTCGCCAGTTGCGCAAACACGGGAATCAGTACGTGCCCGGTATGAATGAATGCCAGGGTGAATGCCATTGTCTCTCTCTCGCTCCAGCCAGTCCACTCATTCTATGATGAAGCATGTCGCGAATCGTCCGTTGTTCCCTCATCCAGGCCGCGAACGTCGCACCAGCGGATCTGCCGATTGCCGAAATCCAGAAGGCGATGGTGGACAAGCATCTCGGCTATCTCAAGCAAGCCGCTGACGCCGGCGCGCAAATCGTCTGCCTACAAGAAATTTTCAACGGTCCCTATTTTTGCGCGGAGCAGGTCACGCGCTGGTATGATGCGGCGGAGCCTGTGCCGGACGGCCCCACGATCCGCCTTATGCAGGAGCAGGCGCGGCTCTACGGCATGGCGATTATCGTGCCCGTCTACGAGCGCGAGCAGGAGGGCGTCTACTACAATACGGCGGCCGTCATCGCGCCCGATGGTGCGTATTTGGGAAAGTATCGCAAGACGCATATCCCGCATGTTGCGCCGGGCTTTTGGGAGAAATTCTATTTCCGGCCGGGAAATCTCGGGTATCCGGTTTTCGATTTAGGCTTCGCGCGCATAGGCGTGTATATCTGCTACGACAGGCACTTCCCGGAAGGCGCGCGGGCGCTCGGGCTGAACGGCGCGGAGATTGTCTTCAACCCGTCGGCGACCGTGGCCGGATTGAGCGAGCACTTGTGGAAGCTTGAACAGCCGGCGCACGCGGTGGCAAACGGCTACTTCATCGCCGCCATCAACCGCGTGGGCACGGAAGCGCCGTGGAACATCGGCCACTTTTACGGAACCAGCTATTTCTGCAATCCGCGCGGCCAGATCATCGCTCAGGCATCGCGCGACCATGACGAAGTGCTCACCGCGGACATCGACCTTGAACAGATCTCGGAAGTGCGCAAGACGTGGCAGTTCTTTCGCGACCGCAGACCGGATCAGTACGGGGCTCTCGTGCAGGGCTAACAGATCAATTGATTTCCGGAGCGGCCTGTTCCGGGGACGTTACTCCCGGCGGCAACTCCATGATCTTGATGTTGCGGAAATGAATCTCCGCGCCCTCGGATTCAAGGCAAAGGTAACCCTTCTTCTGGGTTGAAGAGCGGATGCCATTGACGACCTTTCCGTTCACGGAGAGTTTGATCACGCCATCGATGCAGACTACGTCGTACGTATTCCATTCGCCCCGGCCCTTGCAGCGATTCTCGATGGACATGCTCCGCTCACCCCGCGGATTATCGGGCGTCGTCCTGACGCCGTTGACTCCAAAAAGTTCCCCGTGCACGTACGCCACGGGCGGCGTCACTCCGTCCCGTTTGTGAAGGTTGGGCCAGTCGAGTTCCAACATCTGGACTTCGACGCCGTCCGGCAGCCGGCTCTTGGGGTTCGGACGGGCGGCGCTCCACACGAATACTCCGGAGTTCCCGCCGGGTTCCATGTGCATCCATTCGATGTGCAGCACGAAGTTCTCGTACTGCTTCTCGCTTCGCATGACACCAATGGGATGCCCGGAGCAGATGAGCTCTCCGTCTTTGACGCTCCAGGTATCCTCCGCGGTGTTGACGTTCACCCAGCCGGTGAGGTCTTTCCCGTTGAACAGATCCTTGAACTCGGGAACCGGGCCACCCGCGAGGAGTCCGCCGAAGACGGCCGCTATCGCAAATTTTCTCATTTGTCTTCTCCCCTTCACTCGGCCGGCAGCACGCTCTTCGGAATCTTCAGCGCCATCGTTCCAGCCACGGTCACAACATCATAGGAGCCTTGATAGCCGATCATCAAGTGCGCCGCCCATGGTTCAAGTTTGTACTCACGTTCGAGCCACGCCGCCATGTCGCTCGTGGCAAGTTGCAAGGCCCGATCGAGCGGACTTGAAAACTCGGGCTGCGCGCCGATGCTCACGATGTAGCGGTCGTTCTCCATGCGCGGCATCGATACGCGGGCCTGCTTACGCAGCTCGACGGTGAACTCGACGTCCATCGAAGTCTCGATTCCCGTACCCGTCGGCTCCCCATCGGCCTGAAGCGCGTGGCCGTCGCCCAGAAACAGCAGCGCGCCAGGATGGAACACAGGCAGAATCACCGTGACGCCTTCGCCGACCTTGTTGTAGTCGAGATTGCCGCCGTAATTGCCAGCCGGCGCGGACGTGGGCGCGAAGTCACCCTGCGGCGCGACGCCGATACAGCCCAGCATCGGCTGCGTCTTGAACTCCATCTTCGTACGGGCGCTAACAGGTTCGCGTAGCCGGACCGTGCCTCGCGCGATATCGATGTCCCACGGCACCAGCCGGTCCGAGCCTTTGCGCACCAGGTCCATCTTGTAGTGATCGGGATAAAGTTTCTCGAGCGTGCCCGGATCGAGGGCGAAGACGCCGAGCCGGTAGCCGCTGTAGCCCCAGTTCCGGTTCATCCGAAGCTTCGTCAACTTGATGCGGATGGCGTCGCCGGGTTCCGCGCCCTCAATGTAGAAGGGTCCGGTGAGCGGATTGCCCGGCTCGGGATGCCGGTGCACGCCGGCAAAATCCTGGCCGCCCGAATCGAGCGTCTTCGTCGATACCACGTCGCCCGGCCTGATCCGCTTCAGGACCGCATGCGCGCGGGAAAACGTCCGGTAGTATTTTTCGGCCACGACGTTGTGAGTCTCAGCGAGCAAAGCTGAGGAAATAAGGAGAGCGGCTAACGGGAAACGCGGCACTATCATGCCCGTTAGGATACAATTTCCTTGATGCCAAATGAAATCTACGCCCTTTTCGACACAACCGAGGGTTCCTTCAAAGTGCGGTTTTTCGCCGACAAAGCTCCGAAGACGGTCGACAACTTCGTCTCGCTCGCCGACGGGTCGAAGACCGGAAAGCCTTTCTATAACGGCCTGATCTTTCACCGCGCCATTCCGGACTTCATGATTCAGGGCGGTTGCCCTGAAGGCTCAGGCCGCGGCGGCCCCGGCTACCGGTTCGACGATGAATTCCATCCGGCGCTCAAGCACTCGAAGCCCGGTCTTCTTTCCATGGCGAATTCTGGTCCCGGCACGAACGGCAGCCAGTTCTTCGTAACTGTCGCGGCCACGCCGTGGCTCGACAATCGCCACTCCATCTTTGGCGAAGTGATCGAGGGCTATGAAGTGGTTGAGAAAATTTCTCTGGTTCCGCGCAATGCTCAGGACGTGCCGCGAACGCCGGTACAGATTAGAACCGTGACCATCGAGAGGGAAGCATGAAGAGAGTAGTTTTCGCCCTGGTTTTGGCCGCCGCGGCGAACGCGCAGCCTGGTTTCAAGCCGCTGTTCAACGGCAAGGATTTGAAGGGCTGGGACGGAGACCCGAAACTCTGGAAGGTCGCCGGTGGCGCGATCGTCGGCAACACCGAGGGCGCCACGCTAAACGACAACACCTTCCTGATCGCAAAAGGCGTGTTCAAGAACTTCATCCTTCGGGCGGACGTCAAGCTTCGCAATCACAACAGCGGCATTCAGTTCCGCAGCGACGTCGTGCCTGGCACGCAGTGGGTGGTGCGCGGCTATCAGGCCGACATGGCGGAGAACAATTACTGGGGCTGCATCTACGAAGAGAAGAGCCTCACCAAGCGCGGCATTCTGGTCAACGGCTGGAAGGATAAGGCCGAGAAAGTGGTCAAGCTGAAGGACTGGAATACCTACGAGATTCTCTGCGACGGCGACCATATTCAACTGAAGCTCAACGGCACGGTCACGGCGGACATCCACGACTCCGCCAAGCTCGACGGGATCATCGCCCTTCAACTCCATCGCGGTCCGGGTATGGAAGCCAGTTTCAAAAACATCAAGATCAAAAAACTGAAGTGAAGACCGCGATCTTCGGAGGCACCTTCGATCCCATCCACAACGGACATTTGAGGATCGCCAGTGCCGCCATGAGCCGCTGGGGACTTGGGCGGGTTCTGTTTGTGCCGGCCGGAAAACCTCCCCACAAGCTCGGTGCAACCACCGCGGATTACGAACATCGCTTCCGGATGGTCGAACTCGCATGCAGGGGCAACCCGGAATTCGAACCTTCCCGGCTTGAGGCTGGAGCCGAGAACAGTTACTCGATCGAGACTATCGAGAAAGTGCGGGCGGGCCTTGCCCCCGGCGAGACGCTGTACTTCCTGATCGGCGCGGACGCGTTCGCCGAGATCCGGACCTGGAAGCGTTGGAGGGACATAGTCGATTCAGTGGAGTTCCTGGTAGTGAGCCGCCCAGGTCACGGGTACGAACCGCCGCCGGGAGCGCGGATCCAGCGCATGGAGGATATTAATCTGCGCTATTCGTCGTCCGGGATACGGCGCGACCTGGCTGCGGGCGAAGGAACGGCAGACGTCCCCGCGGCCGTGATGGCGTATATCCGGGTGCACAAATTGTACGGCGCTCCAGCGGGTAGCGCTGGCCAGTCGGCGCCCTTGAAATCCGAGGGAGAGGATTAGCGAACGTGCTCCGTCGGGGTCTCCGCGAGAGTGCGGTCAGCCGGTGTGGCGCAAACACTCGTGTTTGCCGCGTCGGCATTCATGCCGACGATCCGGGGGTGAGAAATGAATTCTCAAAACGGGCGCCGCTAGTGTAGTGTCCACGAAATAGATGGACAATTATTTCTTTCGTTTTCGGCTCCGGGGGCTGGTGCAGCCGGGCTGGATCTTCTCGAGCGTCCGTCGGCAACGGGAGAGTTTCTCAATGATGGATTCTACCGTCGCGGTCCAGACGAACGGCTTCGGATCGTTGTTCCACGCCCTGAGAAATGCCTCGATGGACGCCTTCAAATCCTCCACGCTTCGGAACACGCCTCGCCTGATCGCCTTTTGATCCAAGTGGCCAAACCAACGCTCGACCAGGTTCAGTCACCGCTATGACGTTACCCCGGCGGGCCTGCGCATGGCCCTGTTCTTCACCCGCACCTTCCCACGGCTGTCCGCTGGTCCGCCGGGAAACTCCCCTCTTCGGGCCGCCTTTGATCGTCTCCAGACTGAGATTGACCGCTGCTGCCAGGACGCAAAACTCGTCGCCTGAAAACTTGACTCATTTGGATTACAGTCTCTTGGGTAAGGACTCTAGACGGTTGATTTGGGCTTTCTGGACTTGGGGCTGGTGCAACCGGGCTGGATCTGCTCCAAGGTACGCCGAGAGCGGGTGAGTTTTTCTTGGATGGATTCTACCGTCGCGGTCCAGACGAAGGGTTTGGGATTCTGGTTCCAAGCGGTGAGAAACACCTCGATGGACGCCTTCAGGTCGGCTACGCTGAGGAAGACGCGTCGGCGGATGGCCTTGTTGTCCAGGTGTCGGAACCATCTCTCGACGAGATTCATCCAACTGGAACTGGTGGGGACGAAGTGGGACTCGAACCGGGGATACCGTTTCAGCCACGCCTTTACTTTCGCGTGCTTGTGAGTCCCGTAATTGTCCATGATCAGATGGAGCGGGACATCGCCAGGGAACTCGGTGTCGAGCCGGCGCAGGAAGCTCAAGAACTCCTGATGCCGGTGTCTCTCATGGCATTCGCCGATGACCTTGCCCTGTAATATCTCGAGAGCGGCGAACAGAGTGGTCGTGCCGTTGCGTTTGTAATCGTGAGTCATCGCGCCGCATCGCCCCTTCTTCATCGGCAACCCAGGCTGTGTGCGATCCAATGCCTGAATCTGGCTTTTTTTGTCTACGCAGAGCACTATCGCCTGTTGTGGGGGATTCAGGTACAGACCCACCACATCGGTCATCTTTTCCAGAAAATCCGGATCGCGCGAAAGCTTAAAGGTTTTCGTGCGATGTGGCTGTAGATTGTGGGCGCGCCAGATATTGTTGACTGTGGACTTGCTGACACCTTGGCTCAGAGCCATGGTCCGGCAACTCCAGTGCGTCATCCCCACCGGTTTGGTTTGCAGCGTTGCATCCACGATGGCGGCGATCTTGTCCATTTGATACTTAGGCTTTCGTCCCCGGCCGGCCGCGACGTCCCACAGACCGTCGAGTCCCTCGCCGCCAAAG
>SHUI01000160.1 GCA_009697455.1 Bryobacterales bacterium | reverse complement strand
ATCACGGCCGAGATGACCGTGAGCACGACAGTCGCCCACTGCGACGCCGCTACATAATGCTTCTCGGTCTCCTCCGGCCGCAAGAAGCGGCGGTAGAAATCGTTCACCAGATAGCTTGCGCCCCAGTTGAGTTGGGTGCCGATGGTCGACATGAAAGCCGCCGCAAACGCGGCTACCATCAGGCCGCGCAGCGACGGATGCAGATGGTCAATCATCACCTTGATATAGCCAATTTCGGGATCCGGCAGGCCTGGATAGAGAATTGCCGAGACGAGACCAACAAGTATCCACGGCCACGGACGGATCGCGTAATGCGCCACGTTGAACCAGAGCGTGGCGAGCAGCGAATGGCGCTCGTCTTTCGCGCAGAACATCCGCTGCGCAACGAAGCCTCCGCCCCCCGGCTCCGATCCCGGGTACCAGGTGGCCCACCAATTCATCGAAATGTAGACGAGGAAGGTGATCATGGGCATCCAGGCGGAGTTCAGGTCCGGCACGAAGCTCAACATCGAGCCGGGAGCGGCCCCGCGCGCCGCGTCCAGCAGGCTCAGTTTGGCTTTCATGGCGTCGATGCCGCCGACCGCGCCGACGGCGGCCACGGCGAGCACGATCACCATCGACATCTTGATAACGAACTGGAACAGGTCCGTGACGAGTACGCCCCAGAGCCCCGCCAGCGTGGAGATGAAGGAGGTCAGCGCAATCATGCCGAGAACTATGCCAAGAGCCTCAAGTTTTCCGATGCCGAGGATCAACATCAGAATCTTAACCATCGCCAGATTGACCCACCCAAGGATGATGCAGTTGATCGGGATGCCAAGGTAGAGGGCGCGGAAGCCGCGCAGGAAGGCGGCGGGTTTGCCGGCGTAGCGGATTTCGGCAAACTCAACGTCCGTCATGACGCCAGACCGGCGCCACAGCCTTGCATAGAGAAACACCGTCAGCATTCCGCTTGCAACAAAATTCCACCAAAGCCAGTTGCCCGCGACGCCGTTACGCGCCACCATGCCTGTAACTGCAAGCGGCGTGTCGGCGGCGAACGTAGTGGCGACCATTGAGGTGCCGGCAAGCCACCAGGGGATATTGCGGCCGCCGAGGAAAAACTCGCTGGTGCTTTCGCTCGCGCGCTTCTTGTAATAGAAGCCCACCGCGAGGTTAAACAGGAAATAGATCGCGACCACGGCCCAATCGACAAACGTGAGTTTCACTATTCAACCGCCTCCGGGATTGGCGCACATTTCAGCAAGGTTTCCCATTCTACATTACTTTCGCCGCAGACCCTTTCTGGTATCCTGGAAGGTACTTCCCCAACAGCACGAATTTCACACAGGAGAATCTCAAAACATGGCAGTAAAAGTAGGAATCAACGGTCTCGGACGCATCGGACGTAATATTATCAGGGCCGGTCTCAACAATCCCGGTATCGAATTTGTCGCGGTAAACGATCTTACGGACACCCAGACTCTCGCCTACCTGTTGAACTACGACTCCGTGCTTGGACCGTTGGAGGTGACGGCGAAGGCGGACGCCGACGGACTGCAGATCGGAGACAAGCGGGTCAGGGTCTTTAGCGAAAAGGATCCGGCGAAGCTTGACTGGAGTTCCTTGGGCGTTGAGGTTGTCGTGGAATCGACCGGCTTCTTCACGGCCAGGGCCGATGCGGCGAAACATCTCAGCGGTTCGGTTAAGAAAGTGATCATTTCCGCACCCGCGACGGGTGAGGATCTGACAATGGTGCTTGGCGTGAATGACGAGATGTACGTTGCCGCGAACCACCACGTCATCTCGAACGCGTCCTGCACCACCAATTGCCTCGCGCCCGTGGTGAAGGTGTTGCACAAGGAGTTTACGATCCTCAAGGGATCGATGACGACGATCCACAGCTACACCAACGATCAGAAAGTCCTCGACTTTCCGCACAAAGATCTGCGCCGTGCGCGCGCCGCCGCGATCAACATGATTCCGACAACGACGGGCGCCGCCAAAGCCATTGGCCTCGTGATGCCGCAATTGAAGGGCAAGCTCGACGGTTACTCGATGCGAGTTCCCACTCCCAACGTTTCGGTGGTCGACCTGGTGGCGCTCACCGAAAAGAACACGACGACCGAGGAAGTGAACGCCGTTCTCAAAGCCGCATCCGAAGGCCCAATGAAGGGCATTCTCGGATACACGGCGGACCCGGTTGTTTCAAGCGACATGCTTCGCAATCCGAACAGCTCGATTGTCGATTCCGGCATGACGAAGGTGTTGGATGGCAATCTCCTGAAAGTCATTTCCTGGTACGACAACGAGTGGGGCTACTCCTGCCGCGTCGTGGATCTGGTGAGCTTCCTCGCGTCGAAGGGCCTGTAGATAAGCAGGGTCAGCGGCGGTCGCGGGTCGCGCGCCGGTCATTCCACGCGCACGTTGTCCAGGTGGTAGGTTGTGTTTGGGCTGAATCCGACGTAAAGCTCCAGCACCTTCGAAAGATCAACAGCGCCGCAGGCAAGGCCTTCGAAATCAAGTGGAAACGAGACAGTCGTGTTGCTCGGGACCGAGCGCCAACTGCCTTGGCACCACGTGTATGCGCTGCCGGTCTTGATGGCAATATTAGCCGTCGTGCCAGAGTCCGGGGTTCTGAGGTCGATGGCGACCCGCTTGTGGTTTCGCATGTCGACCGCCGCCGCAAAGCGGACTCCGAACCAGCCGCCTCCGGTACTCCGGACTTGCAACGAATAGCTTCCGTGGGTCGCAAAAGCGTTGCTGCGCTCGACCGCCCCCGCGCTTGCCTGCCAGTCGCCGGCGGCCCAGCCCTCGACCCCTGACTCAAAGGAAGCGAGAATCTGCGGTTGACCCGGCTCAGGTCTGACCGTTACCTGCAGGATTGCCGTGTTCGAAGTACGGCCGCGCGAGTCCTGGACGGCGTACGGGACCTCCGCCTTCCCGGAAAAGCCGGCGGCCGGGGCGAAAAGTACCTCGCCCCCTCCCTGAATGGCGAAACTCCCCGACTGGAGAAGAACGGCTTTCGTCCCGCCATCGGCCCCAGGATCGAGGAGGAGCGAATCAGGCACGATCACGGAGTCGCCGTATGCGATGTCATTGCTCAGCGGGCGCACCACGACGGTCCTGCCCGCATCGGTCACCGCCGTATCGTGATCGGCCACTGGACCAAAATCGGCCGGCGCTCCGCCGGCGATGCTGCGCGCGAAATTCCGGAGCGTGGTGCACATGGGGCTTGGGCAATTGACATTCAGTCCCTCATATCCTGGAGTAGCGGTGCCGGTGTCCTTCGTGCCTGAGAGTTGCCACCAGAGCGTGCCGCTGCCGTCGCCCCCGGCGTCGAAGGCCGCGCCAGTCCATTGCAAATAAGACTGGTTGCGCACCGCGCCGCCCTCGATGCCGAACTCTCCCAATAACCCAGGCTTCCCAATTCTTGCAGCGTCTTCGTAATGGCGGCGGATCCAATCGTTTCCCCATGCCGTGTCCTGTCCCCAGGAGGCCGGGTAGAGATGGAACGAGAGCACGTCGATTGAAGGAATTCGCGCCAACGCCAACGAATCCACGCCCTCGCTGCAGTTCTCGGTCCAGTGCCTCGCTCCCGCCGTGCAATAGAAGCCTTCATCGCCCGACCCGACGAGGTGATTGGCATCGATCGACTTGATGTAAGCGGACATCTCGCCGGCCCACTGGAGAATAGTCTCCGTCGTGCAACGGTTCGACTTTGGGTAGATGCCGCTGCCTTTACAGCGAGGTTCGTTGGCGAGTTCCCAAAGCAGAATGGCGGGGTCGTCTTTGTAGGCTACCCCGTTAAGCGTATTGACGCGGTTGAGGAGATGCGCGATCCAGTTCTTGTACCAGTCGCGGATGACGAGGTCCGTGTAGAAGTCGTCGTGGAATTGTGCGCCGCGCCAGCGGACGTACTGGTCCATGCCCCCGAAGTCCTTCCAATTATTCACCAGCGGCATGACAAGCTTGAAGCCAAGCTGGCCGGCACGGAAGATGGCGTAATCCAGGCGTTCGAGACCGGTTTCGCCGTCGTTAAAGGCGGGAGCCGCGCCTTCCCAGTGCTGGAGCCATGCACCATTGGCTTTGCCGTGCACGGAATTCGATCCGTCGGCGTTGCCGATCTCGAGCGATCCCCAAATGCGCAAGACCGTGATTTCGGCCAGACGCGCCGATTCGAAGATATCGTCCACCGCGGCGCGCGAGGCGTACATCAGCGTATAGTTGTTGGCTCCGGCGTACCGGAATTTCTTTCCATCAAGGCGGAATTCGGATCCGGCGCGTTTGACAAATTGACGCGATTGCGTTTCCGCCGCGGGCGCGAGCGAGGCGTAGAAGGCGCAACAGACGATGAGCACGGGACGCTGCATTCCGTCAGTTGACTCCGCCCATCATGCCTTTCATGGGCTTCGCGAGCGCGGCGAGCACTAACCCCGTAATGCCGGCGAATAGAGCAACAACGGCGAACAGCGATGGCAGCGGTATCGTCTCATAGAACGACGCGACCCGTCCGCCCATGTAGTTGCCTACCGAAAGCGAGAGGAACCACACGCCCATCATCATCCCCGTTACCCTCGAAGGCGCGAGCTTCGAGAATGCGCTCATCCCCACCGGGCTCAGACACAATTCGCCCACCGTATGCAGCAGATAAGTGGCCCATAGCCAAGCCGCCGTCACCCGCCCTCCGTCCGCCGCATTTAGAGCCGCTCCCGACATGATGAAGAAACTGACGGCCATGGCGGCGAGGGCCCAGACGAACTTCGCCGGACTCGACGGCTCGCGAGGTCCCAGGCGCAACCACAGCCATCCAAGAACCGGTGCGAGCGCGATGATGAACATCGCATTGATCGACTGAAACCAGCTCGCCGGGTAGGTGTACGCGAACAACGTGCGCTCCGTACTCCGTTCCGCGAACAGGTTAAGCGACGAGCCCGCTTGCTCAAAAACCGAGAAGAACATCGCGGAGGCAATAAACAGCAGGCCAACCGCAAGAAAACGTTTGCGTTCCGCGCGAGTCCACTCGGACGACAGCAGCAGCCACGCGAAAACAGAGATCACAAGCGCAACCATCAGTACGCCGACAACGTTCGAGACTCCCTGCGCCGAAAAGCGTACGAATCCACCCTGTGCGAGCAGTGCGATCCACACGATGGCGGCAGCGGCAGCAGCGGCCGACCAACCCAGCGCCCGCATGGACGAAGGCGACCTGGAAACGCGCAAACCGGCTTGACCCAGATGCCTGCCGCCGAGCGCATATTGAATCAAGCCCAGCGTCATGCCGATTCCCGCGAGGCCAAAACCATAGTGCCATTCGATCTTCTCTCCGACGTAGCCGCAAATCAGAGGCGACACAAACGCACCGATGTTGATTCCCATGTAGTAGAGGGAGTAGCCGGCGTCGCGCCGTCTGTCTTCGGGAGCATACAACTCGCCGACCATGGCCGAAACGTTCGGCTTCACGAGTCCGGTTCCGATGACGATGAGCGCCAGCCCAGTGTAGAAGGCCGCCAGCCCGCCGAAGGCCATCGAGAAGTGTCCCAACGCGATTACCGCACCGCCGTAGAGCACGGCCCGGCGCAGTCCGAAGATGCGGTCGGCAATCCATCCGCCGGGCAGGCCGAAAAGATAGACCATGGCGGTGTAGAGACCGTAGATCGCTCCGGCTTTCGCTGCGTCAAAGCCGAGTCCGCCTCGGGTTTCGGGCGCCGTCATGAATAGGATCAGCAGCGCGCGCATTCCGTAGTAGCTGAAGCGCTCCCACATCTCGGTGAAGAAAAGCGTGGCGAGACCACGGGGATGTCCGAAGAAGCTGGTGTCCGGCGCCGTGTACATGGATCTACCTACTGTACACGGTTGCAGGCCTCTTTCGACGCCAATTGACGGGCCGAGCGGGCCGAGGGGCCTGTTCTACGGGATTTTGGTGAAAGTCATCGACGCGGAGTTCATGCAGTAGCGCAGACCGGTCGGCTTCGGGCCATCTTCAAACACATGACCAAGGTGAGCATCGCATTTCGCGCACAGCACTTCCACGCGGCGCATGCCGTATGCCATGTCGGTTTCGCTGGCGACATTTTCCTTGGCGATGGGCGCATAGAAGCTGGGCCATCCGGTGCCGGATTCAAACTTCGTGTCAGAATGGAACAGCGTGTTGCCGCAGCAGACGCAGTTGTAGATGCCCTTATCGTGCACTTTGTTCAGTGCGCCGGTGAAAGCCCGCTCCGTCCCCTTCTGACGCGTCACTTCGTATTGCGCCGCAGAGAGCTGCTTGCGCCATTCTTCGTCGGTCTTGACCACCTTGTCCACTTCCACGACTCCCTTCCTTTCGCCCTTTTCCGTAAATTCAACCAATTTGACTCGCCTGCCGCGCTTCGTCTCGCGGGCCGCGCCGTAGACGGCGGAGCACACGCCGGTTCCGCACAGAGCCAGACCTGTTGCGAATTGTCTTCGGTTCATCATGTATTTGATCCTCTCACAGGACGCTCCTGCATGGAAGTGGGT
Organism: Bryobacterales bacterium; assembly: GCA_009697455.1. Lineage (GTDB taxonomy): Bacteria > Acidobacteriota > Terriglobia > Bryobacterales > Bryobacteraceae > SYKU01. The sequence goes on along the minus strand of SHUI01000160.1, from coordinate 4,660 downwards.
TGCCCGGCAAGGCGGGTTTCTTCCCGTTACGGCGACACGGCCTCCCTCAGCACGCGCCGCAGGACTTTTCCGACGCCGCTCTTCGGAAGGCTCTCCGCGAACTCAAATTGCGACGGCACCTTGTATTTCGCGAGGCGCTCGCGGCAGAACGCGGTCAACTCGGCGGCAGTGGCGTTCGCCCCGGCCTTCAACACGATGAACGCCTTCACCGCCTCGCCCTTATAGGAGTCCGGAACGCCGATCACGGCCGCTTCAAGGACCGCCGGATGGGTGAACAGCACGTCCTCCACTTCAGTCGGAAATACCTTGAAGCCGCCGGTAATGACCATATCCTTCTTGCGCTGCACGATGTAGAAGAAGCCGTCTTCGTCCATCCGCGCCACGTCACCCGTGTAAAACCAGCCTCCACGCAGGGCCAGCGCAGTTTCCTCCGGTTTGTTCCAGTATCCCTTCATGACCTGAGGCCCGCGGATACACAACTCGCCTTCCTCGCCGGGACCCACCTCGGTTTCACCCTTCTCCAGATCGACGATCTTGCATTCCGTATCCGGATAAGGCAGCCCGATACTCCCTGGTTTGCGCTTGGAGAGCATTGGCGTGTTATGCGTGGTAGGCGAGGTCTCGGTTAAGCCATAGCCCTCGCGCAGAATGCCGCCAGTCAACTGTTCGAATCTCTCGATCACCTCAAGTGGCAGCGGCGCCGATCCGCACCCGAAGGAGCGGACCTTGTCGAGGTTGCAGTTCCGCGCTTCGGGGTGATTCAACAGCGCGATGTAGAGCGTCGGCACGCCGGCGAAGCTTGAGGGCTGGTAGCGGCGGAAGGAATCGACCAAGAGGTCGATATCGAACTTCGGAATAAGCACCTGCATGCCGCCGGTCCATGCCGTGAGCAGCGCGCCCACCTGCAAGCCGTAGATATGGTACATGGGAAGCACCAGGATTCCGCGCTCTTCTCCGCGTTCGACGATATACTGCCGCCAAAGCGCGGTCTGAATACAGTTGGCGTACAGATTGTAATGCGTCAGCATCGCGCCCTTCGGAGCGCCGGTGGTGCCGCCGGTATATTGGAGAACCGCCACGTCGTTCTCCGCGTCAATCTCGACGCGCGGCAATTCCGGCTCCTCCACGCCTTCGATGAGAGTTTCGAAAGTCCCGCGCGATGTAAAGCTTGTTGTTATCACTGCTCCCGGAAGCAGGTGAGATATCGAGGGGGCAATTGTGTCGAGCGTGACGATCGAGCCCATGCCCGAATCGTTCACCGCAATCGCAACCTCGCGCGGCGTAAACGCCGGATTCACATTTGTGACGATGGCGCCGAGCCGGAGGATGGCGTAGATGGAGATAAGGTACTGAGGGCAGTTCGGCAGCATGATGCCGACGCGGTCGCCCTTCGCGATTCCCATCCGAGAGAGGGCGGTGGCAAACCGGTCGGCGCGGCGCTTGACCTCGGACCAGGTGATCTCCTCGCCGCGGAACGCAGCGGCCGGCCGGTCCCCGTAGAAGCTCGCCGCAAGCGACAGAATCTGATAGAGAGACTGGCGCGGATAGTTCGCCGTGGACGGTACCCAGAAATCGTAGTGCTTGAGCCACGGCTTTTCGGAACAGACGCTCATGCCGCCACCCCTCCGCGCCGGTCGATCACCAGACGCGCGATTCGCTCCCGGTGGTAGTTCGCGTCGCCGAACGCGATCTCGGAGGCCTTCGCGCGCTTGTAGTAGAGATGAATATCGTTTTCCCAGGTGAATCCCATGCCTCCGTGCACCTGAATACCTTTGTTTCCCGCCTCGCGATACGCGTCGCTTGCGTACATCTTCGCAATTGACACTGCCAGCGGGGCGTCCGCTCCGCGCGCGCCGCTCTGGTCGAGAGCCCACGCCGCGTAGTAGGCGGCGGAGCGGGAGCCTTCCAAGAGGAGAAACATATCGGCACAATGATGTTGTACCGCCTGGTACTGTCCGATGGGTTTTCCGAACTGCTTGCGCGTCTTGGCGTAATCGACCGTGATTTCGAGCACGCGCTCGATGCCGCCCACCATTTCGGCGGCAAGGCCCGCGGCCGCGACGTCGAGCGCGCGAGCGAGCGCGGCATCCGCCTTATGCCCACGAGCCAGTACGTCCATGGGCGTCACGTCATCGAAATTCACTTCGTACAGTCTTCGCGTCAGATCCATGGCGGGCTGCGGCGTAACGGTGATCCCTTCGGCTCTGGCGTCAACGGCGAGCAGGACGAGTTCATCGCCAGCGCGCGCGGCGACGAGGAAAATATCGGCGACGGCGGCATCGGGAACAAACAACTTGGTCCCGCGGAGCGGCCCCGAACCATCGAGTTGGACGGCGGAGGAGTCCCACCGGGCGCTCGCTTCGAGCAGGGCGACGGTGGCTATGGTCTCGCCCGCGCAAATGGGCGCGAGGTAGCGGCGCTTGTTCGAGGAGCCGGCCGCCTCATCGATCAAGCTGCCCGCGAGCACGACGGTTGAAAGAAACGGCCCAGGCATCAGCGCGCGGCCCATCTCCTCCATTGCGGCGGCGAGTTCAACCATTCCAAGGCGGAGTCCGCCGTGCTCTTCGGGAAAGACGATGCCGGTCCATCCCTGCTCCGCAATTTTCCGCCACAGGTTTCTGTCATGCGCGGTATCGGTTTCAAGTATCCGGCGCACTTCGCCCATGGGGCATTCGCCCGCCAGGAATTCCCGCGCCGAGTTCTTCAAGACCATCTGGGTTTCGGTGAGTCCGAATTGCATTTTAGCCGATTCCTTAGTAGCTCTTTGGCAGCCCGAGCACGAAGTGCCCCACAATATTCCGCTGAATTTCCGAAGTGCCGGCTTCGATCGTATTGTCGCGCGCGCGCAGATAGGAATACGCCCACTGGCCCTGATCGAGCGCGCCCGGCGCGCCGCGTGTCAACTGCGCGTAGGGACCGAGCACCTCCGACGCCACCTGCTGGAAGCGCTGATTCAGCTCGCTCCAGAAAATCTTCTGAATCGATCCCTCCGGGCCGGGCACGCCGGTCCGGCTGACACGGCTCGTCGAGCGCATCTGATTGAGGCGCAGGATCTCGATCTCAGCATAGCTCTGCGCGAGCTTCTGCCTCAGAACCGGGTCTTCGGTGGCGGGGCGGCCGTTTCGCTCGATATTGCGAGCAAGCTCCACGAGCCGGTCGAACATGCGGCGGTACGTCACTTGAATGCCCGCGCCTAAAGTCGCGCGCTCGTGCATCAGCGTTCCGAGCGCCACGTTCCATCCATCGTTCACGCGCCCCACGACGTTGCCCAGGGGCACACGAACGTCGCGGAAGAACAGTTCATTGAACTCGCTCTCGCCGGTCATCTGCCGCAGCGGCCGCACTTCCACGCCGGGGCTGTGCATATCGACGAGCAAAACGGTAAGGCCCTTGTGTTTCGGCGCGGCCGGATCGGTGCGGACGACGAGCTCGCACCAGTCAGACGCCCATCCGTAGCTGGTCCAGACCTTCTGACCGTTGACGATGAAAGCATCGCCATCAAGCACGGCTTCGGTCCGCAGCGCGGCGAGGTCCGATCCGGCGTTTGGTTCGGAAAACCCCTGGCACCAGATCTCTTCGCCGCTCAGGATGCGCGCCAGATGCCGCTGTTTCTGGGCCTCGGTTCCAAAGGCGATGAGGGTCGGCCCGACGAGGAGGAGTCCCAGAACGCCTGGCATTGTGGGAGCGCCCGCACGGGCCATCTCCTCGGTGAAGATCACCTGCTCCATGAGAGTGGCACCCCGGCCGCCGTACTCTTTTGGCCAGGAAATACCGGCCCATCCGCCTTCGTAGACCTTGCGCTGCCACGCGCGCAGGTATTCGAAGCGGGTCTCCATGGTCTCGCCCAGGAGTTGGCGGTCAGCCCAGTCCGGGGGAATATTGGCGCGGAGCCAGACGCGTACGGCATCGCGAAACTCAACTTCTTGCGGCGTGAGGTTTAGATCCATTGGTATACCGGTCCATTTAGCTTATTCCGGTTTGGCCGGCGGGGGCAATCGGGATGGCTCGGCTGATCGGCTGGGCGGATTGAACCGCGTCGGATTTAGCGTCGTTTCGTAATATTTTGTTGCGCGGGAGCAGGAGGCTGCCGGGCGGAGGGTTGTTCTTCGGCGGCCGGGTTCCGGGGGCATGCCGGGCGTGATTTTAGGGTCGTTTCGCGATTTTTGATGGCGTAGAATCCGGAGGTTGTTCTGTGCCTGCGGGAAGACACGTTGGAGGCGGGCCTCGCAGCGAACGCGCTCCGGATGCGGCGCGTTCAAGGACGGAGCTAAAGCCTTGTAGACAAGGGAGATCGAGTCGGCAAGCGGTGGGGTCTCCACGGCCGGCTGTTCCCCTATCGACTGCAAGATGCGGCGCTCCATCCCGCGCGCGCGGCGAGTACGCCACAAAGCTGCCGTCATCTCTTCGATCAGAGCTTGCCCGGCTTGCCCGGTAGCATTCCTGGTGGAATCGACGGGACCGAAGCGGGCAAGGAGCTTGTATTGCGGTTCCAGAAAAGACTCCGAGGATTCGTTCGGAAGGATAGTGCTTGGGGCGAACAGCCCGTGACGGAGGGCACTCTGAGGGGAGCACGCGATTCCGGCGGGAGCGTTGCGACCGCAGGCAAGGGCACCGTGGGCACGGGAAGCGAGCAGTATTCGGTGAGAATTCATGGGTGGAC
>SHUI01000159.1 GCA_009697455.1 Bryobacterales bacterium | reverse complement strand
AGCGTAAGCGCCGAGTCCATCCCTTCCATCGGCAAACGAATTCAATATTACGGGGGCTATCTTCAGGACGACTGGCGCGTGAATCCTCGCCTGACGCTCAACCTCGGCCTTCGCTACGAGACCGAAACGCCAGCCTACGGAGTCAATGACTACTTCTCTTTCTTCGATCCTTGGGCGCCGAACCCTCTTGCAGGCACGGGCGACATCCCGGCAGGCGCCACCGGGATCACCCGCTTCCAGAACCGCAATGGCAATGGAAAGTATCTTTACAACTGGCCCAAGACTAACTTCGGTCCCCGTTTCGGATTCGCTTACAAGCTCACGGGCTCCGGAGATACGGTTATCCGCGGAGGATTTGGAATCTATTTTGGAAACCCCGTGACGAGCGCCCTTGTCGAAAACGGCAACGCACCGTTTGGGCAGACCTACAGTCTGGCTCATCCCGTTCCGTTCTCCTTGAAAGACGGCCTGCCGGGCACATGGCTCGCGCTGCCAACCGATGCCGATTTGGTACCCGCGTGGGGCACGAGGGGCACAAAATTCGCACAAGGATCGGCGAGTTCGCTCGATCCGAACCGGCCTTCCAACTACAGCCAAAACTTCAATCTCACGCTTCAACGACAGTGGAAAAAGATCAGCTTCGAGGCCGGGTATCTCGGCAATCTCAGCCGGCACGTGCCTTCAACCGCCATCAACTTGAATGTTATCCCTCCCAGCCTGCTTTCGCGAACGGATATCCCCGAGCGGTCGCGGCGGCCGTTTACGGTTTTGAACGGAGATCAGTCAAATGTCTCAATCGGCAACGCCACGTACGGAATCTCCAACTATCAGGCGTTCATTTTTAAGACCGAGCGGCGGTTTGCCAACGGCATCGCCTGGCTGATCTCCTACACCCGTACAAAGTGGATCGACAACGTCAACTTCCCAGGCGGCGGCAACCCTTCCAATTCAAACGACGCCATCCAGAACATCTACAACATCAGGGGCGAGCGCTCGCTTTCCACCGGATCGTTCCCCAACCGCCTGGTCATGTCTCCAATTGTGCAGCTTCCTTTCGGCAAGGGGCGGCGGTGGTTAAACGGCAACTCTGTCCTCGATGTACTAGCCGGCGGATGGGAAATCTCCACCCTGGGAACGCTGCAAAGCGGCGGACCCTTTGGGGTAACGGTGCTCAACGGCGGTATTCTCTACCTCGGTGATTCGTCGGGTGGTCAGGTGCTGCGTCCCGATCTGGTTGGCAATCCCAACCTCAGCGGAGGAAGGGGCACACCGGCGGTGGGGGTGCGCGGCGTCCAATGGTTCAATACGGCGGCGTTCGCGATTCCGCCAAAGTTCACCTTCGGCAATGCGGCTAGAACCATTCCTGGGATCTACGCTCCCGGCCTGGTCAACTTCGACTCGATGCTCGCCAAGACCTTCACGATCCGCGAGATAGTGCGAGCGCAGTTTCGATGGGAGGCTTTGAACACCGGCAATACGCCCTCATGGGGAGTGCCTAGCACGCAAATAGGAGCTGGTACTTTTGGCGTTGTCACGAGCGCGGGCGGACGCCGTATCATGCAGTGTGGGTTGAAGCTGTCGTTCTGATTCGATGTTCGGCCAAGCTCCAAGACGCGTTCCTCGGCTGTTCAAGACCGTCGTCGGCGCCGCCACCTTGATCGCTGCCTTCAACTCGCCAGGGATAACGCAAAACCTGGGCGCCAAAGCCGACGCGCCGCGAAAGATCCCGACCCTGCACAGAGACGGCGATGGCAGTTTCGAACAATGCTGCCAAATGAGTCGCGTACTTCCAGAAGCGCCGCCAGGCGATCCGACATCCGCCGCATCACCGGCACGGACCTCCGCGGTGGCAGTTCGCGCACTTGAAGAGAATGGACTGGAGAGGCACATGCAGTGCGAACGGCGCGGCTTTTTTGGGAACGGCTGCACGGCGGCGCAAACCATAAGATTCCGGGAGAACCGCCATGAGTGACACCGGCAGGCGCACATTTCTGGCTCAGTTCGCCGCGGGCTCACTCTGCCTCCAGCGCCTGGCGTCCGCCGCGCCTCCGCAGGGGCCTGCGAAGCCTCTTAATCTCGTGCTGATCCTGGTCGACGATTTGGGGTGGGCCGACGTGGGATGCTTCGGCAGCAAATTCCATTCGACGCCGAATATCGACCGGTTGTGCCACCAAGGAATGAAGTTCACCAACGCTTACGCGGCGGCGCCGGTTTGTTCTCCAACGCGCGCGAGCATCATGACGGGAAAATCTCCCGCGCGCCTCCAGATGACGGACATCGTCCAAGGACACAGGCCGTCACCGAAAGATCCCCTGCTCGCGCCTGAAGTTCGCCCAGCCCTTCCACTGGAGGAAGTGACCATCGCCGAAACACTGAAAACAGCCGGCTATATTTCGGCCTGTATCGGAAAATGGCATCTCGGCGCGAAGGGGTTCTATCCGGAAGATCAAGGCTTCGCCGTCAACGTGGGCGGCACGCATATCGGGATGCCGAACAATTTCTTTTTCCCGGATTGGAAGCTGAGCCGCAACGGCCCGCTCGCGGCCGTCGGTGCTGTCCCGATCGACGGGCAGCCAGGCGAGTACCTGACGGACCGCCTCACGGACGCGGCCACCAGCTTCATTGAGGAAAATCGCGACAGACCATTCTTCCTTTACCTCGCTCACTACGCGGTTCATATTCCGATGCAGGCCAAGACGGACCTGATCGAACGATACGAACGAAAAGCGGATCCGGCGGATGCGCAGCGCAATCCCATTTACGCGGCGATGGTCGATAGCGTTGACCAGAGCGTGGGGAAAGTGATGCGGAAGCTCGACGAGATGGGCATCGCCGGCAACACAGCGGTCCTCTTCATGTCCGATAACGGCGGGCTACTCACTCCCATGAAGCCGAACAACCTGCCGCCGACATCCAATCTGCCTCTCCGCGAAGGAAAGGGCCATCTCTACGAGGGCGGCATCCGCGAGCCGATGATCGTCAAGTGGCCCGGAGTGGTAAAGCCTGGTAGCGTGTGCGATGTTCCTGTCATTAGTACCGATTTCTACCCAACTCTGGTGGCCATGGCTGGCATCAAAGCGGACCCCGGTCATCCCGTGGACGGCTTAAGCCTTCTGCCCCTTCTCAAGCAGACAGGCAAGCTCAAGCGGGATACTCTATACTGGCATTGGCCTCACTATGCGATCCCGACCGCTCTTCCGGCCGCAGCCATCCGGCGAGGAGATCTCAAGTTGATCGAGTTCTTCGAGGACGCACGCGTGGAGCTGTACAACCTTGCCCACGACCCCGGCGAGAAAAGCAATCTCGTCAACAAATTGCCGAAGAAGGCGGCCGAGTTGCAGGCGGCGCTGCATGCCTGGCAGAAGAGTTTGCATGCGGGTGGGATGCGCCCCAACCCGGATTACAGGCCTGCCGTGGTCAACCAATGAACAGAATGCTCGCCCTACGCTGGATCCTGGCGATTGCCCTGGGCGCCACCTGCGGTAATGCAGCAGATGTGTTCCGGGAATCGCTCCTGCCTGTCTTGCAGACCCATTGCGCCAAGTGCCACTCGGGGAACGAGCCCGGCGGCAACCTTCGCATGGAAACGCTCGATCATCTTGTGGGTGGAGGCAAACGCGGGCCGGCGATTGTACCGGGCAATTCCAACGAGAGTCTTCTCATTCAACTTGTCCGCGGCGAGAAGACGCCTCGCATGCCGATGGGCGGAGTCCTTCCTGAAAAAGTGGTTTCCGATCTGGCCGTGGCCATTGATCGCATGGATGCCGGCAAGACTCCGACTGCGCGGAATCCTTATCAGGCGTGGTTGTTCGCGAAACCCCTGCGGCCGGCGCCTCCAGTAACGCGCGATCCGCAATGGGTGAAGAATCCTATCGACTCCTTCATCCTGGCCCAGCTTGAAAGCAAAGGCTTGCAGCCTGCCCCGCCGGCGAACCGCCGCGCACTCATCCGGAGAGTCTACTTCGACCTGACCGGTGTTCCGCCCACGCCCGAAGAAGTGGAGGCGTTTACTGCCGATTCTTCACCCGGAGCGTACGCGAATCTGGTGGACCGGCTCCTGGCGGATCGCCGCTACGGCGAACGCTGGGCCCGGCACTGGCTGGATCTCGCGCGCTTTGCCGAGACCGATGGTTTTGCCGTGGACAGCGAGCGCCCCACCGCATGGCGTTACCGCGACTATGTGATCCGCGCCTTCCGTGACGACAAACCCTACGACCTGTTCATCAAGGAGCAATTGGCCGGAGACGAGACAAAAACAACGGGTCCGCCCAAGCAGGATCGCGGAGAGAAGATGGTCGCCCTCGGGTTTCTCCGCAACGGAACCTGGCTCCCCGACGCCAATTTCCAGACCCAGAACCGGCAGGATTTTCTGGACGACATGACCGCCACCATGGGCTCCGTTTTTCTGGGGCTCACGCTCGGTTGCGCACGCTGCCACGATCACAAATACGATCCCATTCCACAGAAAGATTATTACCGCCTCCAGGCCTTCTTCGCTTCAACGCGCCAGGCTGAGCAGCCCATCGCCTTCACCCCTGAGGAATCGCCCGCAAGTCTTCGCCGCAAAGTTCGGGAGTTGGAAGACGAGTACGACGCAACCGCCGAGCTCGCGAAATCCGTGGAAGCGGAGATGAAGAAGAAATTCGCCGCGTCCAAAAAGATGAAGCCTGAAGATGTGCTTCCTCCTATGTTGAACCGCGCGATCAAGGACACGAAGAGCGCGTTGTTCACGCCTGAAGAGCGGAAGCGGTTTCAGTCCACGCAGGACAGCTTGGCGCGGATTGAAGATGCCTTGCCCCGCTACCGGCCGGTAGCGTATGCGGTTGCCGATGTCGTTCCGCCCGATGTTCCGGCCGTCCAGGATACGCACGTCCTGCTTCGCGGCGAACTGGATTCGAAAGGGGAGAAGGTGGAATCTGGCTTCCCGAGGATCGTCCTCGGAGCGGAGCGGCCCGCCGAGATTCCGTTCGCGGGTGCGCGCACCAGCGGAAGGCGCAATGCGCTCGCCGAGTGGATCGCTTCCCCCGGCAACCCTCTTACCGCCCGAGTCATGATGAACCGCGTCTGGCAGCATCATTTCGGCGAGGGGCTCGTTCGTACCCCAAGCGACTTTGGTCTTAACGGAGATCGCACCGTTCAACCGCAACTCCTCGATTGGCTCGCGACCGAGTTCGTCATTCAGAAATGGAGCATTAAAGCCATGCACCGGCTGATGCTCCTGTCGGCGACCTATCAACAGGCAACCTCGCATCCCGATGACGGCGCGAGCGCCAAAATTGATCCGGAAAACCGCTACTTCTGGCGTATGAATTGGCTTCGCCTCGACGCGGAATCCCTTCGCGACAGCGTGCTGGCGATGTCCGGCAAGTTGCGCCCGAGCGAAGGCGGCCCAGGGGTGTATTTCCACGGTAATGCTGAACTCGCCAAGAGTTTTCCCCAGTTCCACTGGTTTGTCAGCGGCGAGAGGGAGCAGGGATATCGCAGCATTTACGGCTTCCAGCGAAGATCGATGATGATGCCAATGTTTGAGGTGTTCGACGGAGCTAACATGAGCGAAACCTGCCCTCGACGCCAAACCACTACCGTCGCTCCGCAGGCGTTGACCCTCTTCAACGGCGCCTTCGTCAACGAGCACGCGCGTCATCTCGCCTCCCGCATCGTTGAATTCGCCGGACCAAATGTCGACCGGCAGATTGACCGGGCATTCCGCGTCATTCTGGGCCGCCCGCCAACCAAAGATCAGACAATGAACGCACGCGGCTTCCTCGGAAAATCGCGCCCCGAGGACGGTTTGGCGCAATTTGCCATGGTGCTCCTGAATGTGAACGAGTTTTTTTACCTGGAGTAAATGCCTGTGAACCTCGAACTAGCCCGCCGCCGCTTCCTCTATCAGAGCCTTACCGGTCTTGGAAGCCTTGCGCTGCTCGAACAGTTGAACAGGGAAACCGCCGCTGCGGCGGCACTTCGCCTGCCCATGGCTCCGAAGGCCCCGCATCATTCACCCAAAGTGAAGTCCTGCATCTTGCTCACGATGCTCGGAGGCGTGAGCCAGATGGACAGCTTTGATCCCAAGCCCGCGCTGCAGCGGCTGAACAACACCATCATGCCGTTCTCCAAGGACAACGTCGCCGATCAGCCTGGTCTCTATTCCAAGCCCCGCAAGATCCTGGGCAGTCCCTGGGCGTTCAAGAAATACGGACAATGCGGACGCGACGTTTCCGATCTGTTTCCTCACACCGCGACGGTGGTTGACGACCTCGCGTTCGTGCGCTCCATACAGGCGGAGAACGGCAATCATCCGGCCGCCGTCTTCTCGCTGAACACCGGTTGGACAATGCCGGGACGCGCTTCCATGGGTTCGTGGATCACCTACGGGTTAGGATCGGAGAACCAGAACCTCCCTGGATTCGTGGTCCTCCCAGATCCGGATTCGCTGACCTTCAGCGGCTCTCAACAATGGACCAACAGTTTCCTTCCCGCCGCCTATCAGGGGACGATGATGCGTTGGAACGGCGAGCCTATCTTCGATCTCCGCCAACCCGCGGGGGTCACTACCGAAGATCGCACGCGGCAAATGGAACTGCTGCGATCCTTCAACCAGGACCACCTTAATGGTAATTTCGCGAATCCGGACTTGCAGGGCCGGATCGACGCGTATGAACTCGCCTACCGCATGCAATCCGAAGTGCCCTCCGCGCTGGATCTTACGAGCGAGAGCGATGCCACAAGAGAAATGTATGGCATGAATCTTTCCGAAACGGAGTCTTTCGGAACCCGCTGTCTGATGGCTCGCCGTCTGGTCGAACGCGGAGTGCGGTTTGTTCAGCTTTATACCAAGAGCCAGGCCTGGGACAGCCACGGCGACATTCGCACCAATCACGCCAAAGTCGCGAAGGAGACCGATCAGCCAGCGGCTGCCCTGATTAAGGACCTGAAGCGGCGCGGCCTTCTGGATTCAACCTTAGTGGTCTGGATGGGCGAGTTCGGCCGCACGCCCGACGCCGCACAGACGGATCTTTCGAAAGCGGGCCGCGACCACAACATTCGCGCCATGACCATCTGGTTTGCCGGCGGAGGCATCAAGGCTGGCGTTATTGCCGGCGAGACTGACGACCTTGGCAACAAAGCGGTTTCCGGCATTTACCGGATGCGCGACGTCCACGCCACGATTCTGCACCTCATGGGCCTGAACGATTTACAACTGACTTATTATCACCTGGGCCGCAACATGCGCCTCACCGATACAGGCGGACGCAAAATCGAAAGCATTCTCAGTTGAGACTGCAATCGCCCGCGCCCAGGGCACGCGCGGCATCGTGCTGTGTCGATTCTGACCGGGACAGTGGGCGAATCGAACGGCCGGACATATTTCCTTTCTTCTCCGACCCAACTGTCGCCTGCACATCCTTGACCCCAGATTCCTCTCCATGGTTCCGCCGGTTCCAAAATGCAGGAAAAACGACCATCCGAGTCTCCTTCACCCCCCTCGCGCCTCCCTACTCAATTCCGTTGAATACGGCGCTCGTTCGCTTTAGCGTGCGAAACTACTGGGCATCGACGCATCAGCGAGATGCAGCTAACTGTAGAATCCCGTTGGAGTATACTGGACCATCCTAGAGAGGGTCGACGATGCCGTTTCCAAATTCCATTTATCGACATCCGCTTTTGCTTGCTGCTGTTCTTCTTGCTCCGGCGATTGGCTCCGGGCAGACCGGGCAGATTCCAACCTTTCAGGTCATCGTGCCTGAGAGCAAGATTGACTTCCATGTGGATGCCTCCGTCGCGCTTACCGGCGTATTTGCCAAGTGGGCTGCAGGTCTTCATTTCACGACGCCTTACGTCCAGAGCGGTGTTCTCGAACTCATCGTTCAGGCAGCCAGTGTGAAAGCTGGAAGCTCATTGAAGGAAGGAAAGTTGAAAGGGAACGACTTCTTCGCCGTCAAGGAAAACCCGGAGATCACATTCAGGTCGAAGAAGATCGTTCTCACCGGGACCGATGCGTACCGGGTGGATGGGGACTTCACCATACGGGGCCTTACCAAGGAAGAGAGTTTAACCTTGAATTATTCCCCGGACCGCCCAGACGAGGGACGCATTCGGGGCCGGATGGTGTTTGACCGCCGCCAATATGGAATGACACACGGCATCCCACTGATCAAGATTGCGGACCGGGTGGAGGTCGGTGTCGATCTCAAGATACGCCGCCTTAGCGGGCCAAGGCCCATTCAGAAAAAGGAATAGCCGCACGCGCGCGGACAGGGAGACGCGAGCGGCCACACCTCGTGCTCCGGCAACGCGAACGGCTTGTCCGGTGCTCGTAGAGCGCCCGCGCGGCCGGTGCCCTGGTACTCACTGGCGGCGGTCTACAGAACTAATTCCCAAACCCGAGGAGGCGCGACGCGTGACCGGAATCCGGTTTTTGGCTGACGAAAGAGCGGCTGGACGGCCGGTCAAATCAGCCTGAAAAACACAATCCGATCGTGTGCGATGTGGAAGCGCTTTTGGGACGGGCTGATTTCGGAATCGCGCGCCCGGACACCGGGAAAAGAAAATACCGCTTGAAGGCTTGAAAGGTCAAGGCGGGTCTCGTAATTGAGCGGCCGGATTCATGAGCGAACCGTGTGCGCACGTGCTCCTTCCTGACGGCGCCGGTTCAAGTTTCAGAGATCCGGTCATATTTTAGCCGAGGCCGCGATTGCACGCCCTCACACCTCCCGCAATCGCTCGGCAGCCGCCTCGGGCGTCAAGTCCCGTTGGGGCATCCCGAGCATTTCGAACCCGACCATGAACTTTCGCACGGTCGCCGATCGCAGCAGCGGCGGATAGAAGTGCGCGTGAAGGTGGCACTCCTCGTGCGGTTCGCCATCAGTTGGCCGCTGGTGAAAGCCCATCGTGTATGGGAACGGCGCGTCGAACACCCGGTCGTAGCGGGCCGTGATCCTCACCAGAATATCCGCCAATCCGTCCCGCCCCGGATCGCTCAGCTTGTCCATGGCTGTGATATGGCGCTTGCTCAGCACAAGCGTCTCGTACGGCCACACGGCCCAGAACGGAACAAGGACGGCGAAATCATCGTTCTCGCAGACAAGCCGCTCACTGGCGCGGATTTCGAGCGTCAGATAGTCGCACAGCAGGCAACTCCGCTTTTCGGCCCGGTACGCCGCCAACTTTCCGCACTCCTTCGCGACCTCCGTGGGAAGCTCTTCCGTCGCCCAAATCTGCCCATGCGGGTGCGGATTGCTCGCCCCCATCATCTCGCCTCGGTTCTCGAAGATCTGCACGTTGCGAATGAAATCGCGCCCGCCGAGATCCACGTACCGCTCGACCCACGTGTCCACCACCCCTCGGACATCTGAAGCCGTCATATTCGAGAGCGAAATATCGTGCCGAGGGGAGAAGCACACCACTTCGCAAATGCCGCGTTCGGCCCTTGCGACAATGATGCCGCCTTCGTTTTGAGAGTGGGGAGAAGTGCCGGATTTGAGCGCCGCAAAGTCGTTCTCGAAGACAAAGACGCCCGGATACGGGGGGTTGCGATGCCCCCCCGCTCTTTCGTTGCCGGGACAGAGGTAACACGCCGGGTCGTAAGCCGGCCGCCGCGCGGAGGATTGCCTTTCCACCTGCCCCTGCCACGGCCGCTCGGCGCGGTGGGGAGAGACGAGAACCCATTCGCCGGTCAGAGGATTAAAACGGCGGTGGGGTGTTCCCTTGAGGTCAAACATTTGCGTATAATTTAGTGTAACGAATCGTCCCGTTTCGACACGATTCATGCAGGAGGGCTCGGTGTCTATTCGTTTCTGTTATGGCCTCGTGTTCGCCGGACTTGTTTCCGCAGCGGATCCGGGGTGTCCAGCCTATCCACGTGAGCGGCGTGCGGCGGATCTAACCCGGCGTGAGATCGAGATTGCCGCTCGGAATTTCGCGGCCAGCCGCCCGAAGCAGCCAACGCGGCGCGATGCGCGCAGCACCGGATTTCCCGCACAGAACGCAAACCTCATTGATGACTTCATTTTCGGCAAGATGGCCGCCGATGGAGTGGTCCCGGCCCCCTTGGCTAGCGACGCCGAGTTCCTGCGCAGAGTGTCGCTCGATCTGACCGGCCGTATTCCCGGTGTGGAACAGGTCGAGCAGTTCCTGAAGGACGAAAACCCGTTGAAGCGCGGGAAGCTGATCGATTCCCTGATCGGCTCGGACGGCTACGTGGACAGATGGACCCTGTTCTTCGGTAATCACTTCGAGATCACCAGCCGTTACTACAACTACATTGGCCTTCCGGGCCGCAACCTCTTCCACGAGTACCTGCGCGACTTCGTAAGAAACGACCGGTCCTGGGCGGAGCTCGCCCAGGAAGTCATCGCATCCTCGGGCAGCAACAATCAGTTGGCTCCGCTCAATTTTCTGGCCCGGGGATTCCAGCAGGGAGATCCGATTCAGGATACCTGGGATTACCTCACGGACCGCGTCACGCTGAAGTTTCTCGGCTTGAAGACCGAGTGCGTGTCCTGCCACGACGGCCGCCGCCACCTCGAACCGATCAACCTGTATCTGTCGCAACGGCGCAGGGAACAGTTCTGGCGGCAGTCGGCGTTCTTCTCGCGAATGAGCCTGAACATCTTCGCCGTGGACGCGTTTGGGCAGCAGAACCGGGTCGTAGTCGGCGACCGGAATACCGGCGGCTATCAGACTTCCGTAAATCCAAACAACCCGGGTCCCAGGCCGGCGCGTTCGGGAGGCCCCTACGATGCCGCTTACATGCTGACCGGGGAACAGGCGAAGAACGCTAACTGGCGGGACGAACTCGCCCGCATGCTGACGGGCGACAAGCAGTTTGCGCGTGCGGCGGTGAACTACATCTGGGACCATTTTTTCAACACGGGCATCGTCGACCCTCCGGACGGTTGGGATCTGGCGCGCCAGGACCCAGCCAACCCGCCGCCCGCGCCATGGGCCATTCAGCCGAGCCATCCTGAGCTTCTGGATGCACTGGCCGCGGAGTTCGTCAAGAGCAATTACAGCTTCCGCAGAATCCAGCGGTTGATCGTGGAATCGAACGCGTATCAGCTATCGGCGCGCTATCCCGGCGAATGGAAGCCCGAGTACGGACGTTACTTCGCTAAACGATTCCCAAGGCGGCTTTCGGCGGAG
>SHUI01000158.1 GCA_009697455.1 Bryobacterales bacterium | reverse complement strand
GGTACTTTTCACGCTCCGCGAGCGCGCCCAGGTCCCCCGGGCCCGGCGACGTCACGACCGCGATGCGCGTAGTATGCTTCTTTCCCAGAGCCTGCGCGAGCCACTCGCGCACGATCAGGAACGTGGCGATGGTTTCGGCCGTGGATCCCGACTTCGCCACCACCACCACAACCGTCTTTTTGGGATTCATCGACGCGAGCGATGACGCGGTGAACGCCGGATCCACGTTGTCCAGGATTACCAGCCGCGGATGCGCCGCGGTGAACTTGCCCTGCACCGGATGTGGACCGCGCATTCCGCAGTCGAGAGCCCAGGCTCCTAGCGCACTGCCGCCAATGCCTACGAGACATACTGTGTCGTAGCTGCCGTCCAACCCGGCCGCGTAGGCCCGAATGGACTTAATGGTAGCCTGATCGAAGGGTAAGTGGGGAAATCCGTACTTTCCCTCCTCGCAGGATCTCTGGAAGCCCCGCAGGGCTTCGATCGCAAACGCGCTTTCGCGCTGCAACTCTTCGGCCGCGAGGCCATGCTTCTCGCCCACCATGCCGGCGAGCAGGTTTGTGTCGTCAAACTGAATTGTCATGAAAGAGGGGCTCAGCGGCGTTGCCCGCCGCGGGGAACGATGGTCGGAAACGTTTTCGAGATATGGTCGTGCCAGGCGAGGCTTTCTTCGTCGACCAGCGCCCAGAGCAGGCCAAGTCCGCCCGAAGCATAGCTCAGCAGCACGCCAAAGAAGCGGATTCCGCGCTCGCGGCTGTCCGGTGGAAAGCCGTCGAAGTTGATGGTTTGCAGGCGCATGAGTCTCATGCCCGCGGTGCCTCCGCCCGCAAGAGACCACAGTGCCGCATAGAATAGCGTTATCACAGCGAGCACTCCCGCGAAGGCGAGGCCGGTGTTGCGGCCCGCAGGCAGCGTTCCGCCCGCAAAGTGGAAAGCCGCGACGAAGATTCCAAACGCAATCAGGATCATGCTCCAATCGAACGCGGCGGCAACGGCCCGGTGCATCGGCGTGGCGACCGGAGCGTCGCAGGAAATCGCGGCCTCGACCGTGGTTCGCAATCTGCGCGGCTCGCGCGAATGGCGGACGCTCGCCTCCTTAAAATCCAGTTGCGGCTGAACCGGAACGGATTTCTCTGGAAGCTGAGCCTGCTGACGAAGTTGCCCAGTGGCGCGTTTGTTTACTTTCGGGCGAACCGGGCGGCCGTCATCATGAACACCGCCCGGAAACGGAAGGACCTTGGACGGAAACAAGACGCCCTGACTAGGGGCGCTTACACCGGCGCCAGCAGCGGCCGCAGCCGCCACCGGCGAAGCAACTGGCGGCCGCACGGAGGGCTTATCCGCAATCGCCGAGGGCACACGAGCTTCGTCTATATCTGCCTTTGGGGCGAGCGAGCCTTCCACCGGATACGTGTCCGGTGCGCGGCGCGCGGGCGCGGACTGCAACCGCCTTCCGCAAACACGGCAGCGGTGTTCGTCCTCGTTGTTCTTCGCGCGGCAGTAAAGACAGTTCATCGATCGTGCCTCGCCGCTTGCGGCAGGCTTTTAACCCGTGCTACGTTTTCGATTGGCCCTTCCCCATCGAGACCCAATTCTGAAACCAGAATTGGATCCTATCCCTCTAACTAACATATTTGTGAAGCTTTGTCACGCGATCTCGCTACTACAAGGACTATTCCTGTTGGTTGCCAGTACTGGAACTACATCGGGACAGATTTTCCGGCCCAACCTGCCAGCGCCGCGGCCTCAAGCGCCAGTGACGGCCGTCCCGAAAATTGTGCCGGCGCGTCCAAACGTGCCCGCTCGCGACGAGATTCTGATCAAGGCGGTAACTCAGATCGCGGAAGGGCCATGGTTGCGGCTTCGGGGACACGCCGAGATTGAAACCACGGAGATGCTGATCCGCGCGGATGAAATGGACTACAACCAGGACACCGGGGACGCGGAGGCCCGCGGCGCCGTTTATTTCATGCATTACGAGCGCAACGAGGAACTTCGCGCCGATAAGGTGGAATACAACATCGCCGAAGAAACCGGCAAGTTTTACAATGTCCGCGGTACCGTCAAGACGGCGGTCGACGTTCGCGCCGGTGTCCTGACTTCCACGAACCCTTTCTATTTCCAGGCGGAATGGGCAGACAGGCTATCCGAGAAGTTCGTGCTCCACAACGGTTTCGTCACCAATTGCAAATTGCCGAAGCCGTGGTGGACTCTGCGCGGGCCGAAGTTCGACGTGATCCCTGGCCAGCGCGCCATCGCGTACCGGTCCATATTCCGCGTGAAGGCGGTGCCCGTGTTCTACGCCCCGGCTTTCTACAAGTCGCTTGAGCACGCTCCGCGCCGCAGCGGTTTTCTATTGCCGAACATCGGCAACAGTTCCCGTCGCGGCAAGATGATCGGGCTCGGGTACTACTGGGCGATGAATCGCAGCAACGACGTCACCTACCGGGTCCAGGATTTCACGGCGCGAGGGATCGCTCATCACGTGGAAGTCCGAGGAAAACCTCGCGCCGGCACCGACTACGACGCGGTGTTTTACGGAGTCAACGACAGAGGCCTGCTGCTAAAAAACGGAGAGCGCATCAAACAGGGTGGATACAGCGTGTACATGGCCGGACAGTCCGATCTGGGACATGGGTTCTACGCGCGCGGCACGTTGAACTACCTTTCGTCGCTTACCTTCCGGCAGGCATTCACCGAATCGTTCAACGAAGCCATCTTCGCCGAGGCGCATTCTTCCGGCTTCGTCTCGCGCCACTGGTCCAGTTACAGCTTGAACGTTCTGTTTGCGCGCATCGAGAATTTCCAGAGCAGCCAGCCCGGCGATTCCGTGGTGATCCGCAAGCTGCCGGAATTCAACTTCTCGAGCCGCGACCGCAAGGTCTCCAGCCGCGTGCTGCCGGTTTGGGTTTCGTTCGACTCCACCGTGGGGCTGCTCCGGCGAACGCAGCCGCTATTTCAGACACGGCAATTCATGGAACGCGCCGATTTCGAGCCGCGCGTGATGACCGCGCTGCGCTGGAAGGAATTTCATATTCTACCCAGCTTTTCGGTTCGCGGCACTCATTACGGAGAACGCCAGGAATCCGACCCGACAGTTCACGATCCGTTTCAGACGAAAATTCGGGGGCAGAACTTCAACCAGACGTCCAGAGAGATCTTCATCGATCTCATTACGCCGTCGCTTTCCAGGGTCTACGAGCGCAAGCTGTGGCTCGCCGACAGGATCAAGCACGTGATCGAACCGAGGGCTTCGTTCCGGCACGTGAGCGGCGTGCTCGATTTCAATCGATCGATTCGCTTCGACGAAACGGAGTTGCTCTCAAATACCACGGAAGCCGAAGTCTCAGTCGCGAATCGTTTTTTCGCGAAGAAGGGCGATGTGGTTTCCGAGGTACTGAGTTGGCAGGTATGGCAGCGGCGGTATTTCGATCCCGAATTCGGCGGGGTGGTCGTGGACGGCAGGCGCAACATCCTGGTCAGCGCGGCGACGCTGACGCCCTATGCGTTTCTGTCCCGCGCGCGCAACTATTCACCGGTGGTGTCAGTAGTGAGGGCGACGCCGGTTTCAGGCATGGGTGTTGAGTGGCGCTCGGATTACGATCCTCTCCTGGGTGGCGTGGCAAACAGCGGATTCACGGTTGATGGGCGCGTGTCGAACTACTTCGCGTCGGTCGGGCACAACCACGTACACTCGGATCCGGTCCTCTCGCCGAGTTCGAATCAGTTTCGAGGCCAGCTTGGTTTCGGCGCGGCAAACAGGCAGGGGTGGACCGCGGCATTCACGTCAATTTACGACTTCCGGCTTGGCATCATGCAGTTTGCAACCACTCAGGTAACGTACAACTCAGACTGCTGCGGTATCAGCATCCAGTATCGAAGGTTCAGCTTCGGGACACGCAACGAGAACCAGTTCCGCGTGGCCTTCGCGCTCGCGAACATCGGGACTTTCGGGACGCTGAAGAAGCAGGAACGGCTGTTCTAAGGGGAGTTCGTGTAGACTCGTTCCGGAACCGCCCGCATCACTCGATCCCGCCTTGCTCCCTGAGGAATGCGGCGGTCCGGCCTTCAGTGCCCGGAAAAAGCAGCGCGTACCCCAAGGGCGTGCATTCGACGGTCTCTCCCGGCCGCTCATAGTGTCCGGGAACGCTCGCGCGTACCGACAGGTCCGCTCCACGCTCGACCAGGAATCGCACCGTGGGCAGCCCGGCATCGTTACGCTGCGTGGCGGCGTGGAAAACGGGTGTCTGCCCGTGAATCACCGCTCGCGCATTTACGTCCGCGCCACGATCGAGCAGCAGTTTCGACGCATCGAGGTTTCCATACTCGGCGGCCACGTGCAGCAGAGTCGCTCCCCGGAGCGTGAGCATGCGGCCGCCCGTGGTGCCGAAGTCGAGTTCCGGAAATCGCCGGTTCACAAGCGATGGGCCGTCGTCGAGTAGCGCCCTCAAGTGGTCCATCCGGCCGCGGAGCACAGCCAGTACTGGCGGCGCGTTGTACTTTGTTGTGCCGCCGGCTTCGAGGAGCATGTCAATGCAGCGGCTGAGCCGCTCGGGCGCGCGCGCGTAGGTTCCGATGACGTAATCGAGTGCGGTGCCCGAATGCAGATTGCCGCCGCAGTCCGGATCGGCCCCATGTTCGAGGAGCCACCGGAGGGACACCGGATCGAGCGCTTCACAGGCGGCGAAAATGACCGGATAGTTCGAGTGCCACGCGGCATTCACATTCGCGCCATGGGATACCAGGAGTTCCATCATCGGGATGCGATCGCCGTTGAGCGCGGCTCGCATCAGGGGCCCGTCACCGCCCTGGTGCACGTCCGACCCGTTTTCGATCATCCATTTCGCGATCGCGAGTCTGGCTGGTCCCGGCGGCTCCCACGGAACTCTGCATTCGGCAACCCACGTGAGCGGGCCGTCCTTGCCATATCCAAGCGGAGCCCCGTGCAGTTCCGGATTGCGGGTCATGATGGCAATGACGCAGGCAAGATCGTTCAAGTCAATGGCTTGCTTGAGCTTGGTTGTTTCATCATTTGTCGACATCAAAAACCCCCTTCCTTGAAACGCCGCGTCCCTTACGCCATGCGTCTTCCGTACACTATACTCCTGCTCCGGCCTCCTCCCGCACGGTCTCCGCTCTGTGAGCAACCGGGACACAGGGTTTACGTATGGAATCTGCGCATTCCTTGAGCTTGATCCGCGTATCCGAATCGCTCGCTCGTTCTCGACGTGAACGACGGAGGCAAGCGCGAACGAAGTCCGCGCCGCTCGATCCGATCCTCGCGCTGAGGTTTGACGGAACGGAACATTCCGGGCGGCCTTTTCGTATCATCATTTCGAACGGAGACTCGGAAATGTATTGCACACAATGTGGTGTCCAGATCGACAACAGCGCCCGTTTTTGTCCGCACTGCGGGAAATCGACGGGCATTGGCGGCCCGGTACCGGATCATGCCCGGCGGAAGCTCGCGCTTCCACGCGAGGGAAAGAAGATCGGCGGAGTTTGTGCCGGTTTCGCCCGCTACATGGACCTGGATGTTACGCTCGTCCGCGTGGCATGGCTTTGCATCGCGATCGCGACGGGCGTCGGGTTTCTGGCGTACCTGATCGCCTGGATGGTGATACCGCGCGACCCGCTCATGGGACCGAACCCGGCCGCGCAGGTTGTCCATCACGTGTAGAGCCGCAGGGCGCGAACCAGGCCGAAAAGTACAAACGCAAGGCCGCAGACCTGCCAGCCGCGGCCGATCGCGATTCTGCCTCGCGCGAGCGCTGTAATGAGTGCGGCCATCACGAGCGGGCTGAGCAAGTGAAAACGGATCGCCGCCTGCCACTCTCCCTTCGCCAGCGCGCATAGCGCGCGGGTCATGCCGCAAAAGAGGCACGGACGCCCGGTAAGCCAGAGGAACCCGCAAAGGGAAATGCGCGGGCCGGACGGGGGCGAATAGAGCAGGAAAAACAGTACCGCCGCAAGTGCGGCGGCTCGCCGCCAGACCCACATCACAGGCGCTTGTCCCTTTGCGGATTGTTTCACGTGTTCTCGGCCGCTGCCGCAAAGCCCACCGTCTCCTGATACGCTACCGTTGCGGCCGCGTACGTAAGAGGCACTGTCCACAGCAAACCAATCACGCAGCACAACAGGCCGAGCAGATTGATCAGTACCAGCGTGATCATGAAAATCGTAAATCCGAAATAGTCGCGCTTGACAAGCGCATGACTCGCCTTCATGGCGGTCCAGAAATCCATCTTCTTGTCGAAGATAAACAAGTTCGTGAACTGATACATCGCGCTAATCACGAGCGCGGGGAGGATACAGGCGAGCAAGCCCGCGAAGCTGAATACCGCGATGACGATATACGCCAGCAGCGTGGGCAGGAAAAAGCTGAACCCGTCGAACAGGTTCGACACCGTTACTGGACGTCCCTGAAGCTTTCGCATGAAGACCATGTGGAAGCCTGCCGCCAGCGCGCCGTGGACGATAAAAGCCCCTACGCTCACGATCACGGCGTAAACGATGGTCATCACGGCGAAAAGCATCATGTCGGCTTTCACCAATTCCCATCCACGCCCGATCCAATGGCCCGTCCGGACGTTGACCGCCGCTTGGGGTGTCCATGGTGCAACCGGCCCAGAGGGTACTGCCGCAACGCTCTTCCCACACGACGCACAAAACGCGCCACCTTCCTGAACTTCACTGCCGCAATGGTGACAAAACACGCAACGCCTCCAGGCTGAGAGTATACTCTACCCGGCGCCTGTTCCTTGCGGGGCGGGTATCGTCAACGTCACCGGGATGGTGCGGGGCGCGTTTCCCGCTCCCGCGAGATACACCGTGGCAGCACCGTTGTACACGCATGGCGATAAACCCGCGTGGCGACGGTCCGAGAGCACCATGAAGAGGGGGAGCTTTCATCTGAAATGTACTGGGTCTGCTTTACATTTGAAACCAGGCCGCCGCCTCAATTGTTTCGAAACGAGAGTGCAATCGATTCGTCAATGACGGGAGGTCTCGACTGCAACTTAGACTGGCGAGCCAGGCCCGCGAAGAACTGCGTGAAAGTTGAAGGCTTGTGCGGACGGGCGCGTCCTCGATTTCATCGATTTCACGCGTGCGTTGCGGAGCGGTTCGGAATGAGCCAAACTGGAAAGGCTCGATTTGCACTCAGCTTTATTCGGTTGAATTCAGTTGGAACGATGCCTTTCGTATCCGGTCATAAGCACGATTTGTTCCTGAGCTACGCGCACGCCGAAGCGCCTTGGACCGACGCATTCAGGAAAGCGCTGTGCGATGAATTTCAGGTCCGTACCGGCAAAGAGGTGACGGTCTGGCAGGATAGCCGAAACCTGCGTGTGGGGGAAAAATGGGCGTCCGAAATCGAGGAGGGCATCCGGAATGCCGCCGCATTTTTGGCCATTGTCTCTCCCAGTTATTTGAATTCGCCCTGGTGCACGCAAGAGCGCAAGATCGTCCTGGACAAGAAGCTTGAGGCGCTGAAAGTCGAGTCGTTCTACCGGTTCTTGAAAATCGTCAAAACGCCTGGCCCCGGCAGCGCTCACGAAGAAATGCTCGAAGCGCTTCAGAACATCCGGTTCTTCAACGAGGCGAGCGGCGACGAGATCAAGGAAGGCTCGGCCGAATTCGCGGCAACCATTCGGGCCCTTGTCCGGCACATTCGCGAGTTGCTCACTCTCATGAGCAACAAGGGCCAGGCATTGTATATCGCTCCCGGCGCAATCGAGACGGTCAAGGAGCGCGAGGATCTGGAACGTGAGCTTAAGCACCGCGGATTCACCATAAAACCCGACGTTCTCCTCGATTCCACATTCGGGAAAGGTCCAATCCGGAGAGCGATGGATCAAGTCTCGCACGCCATATTCGTTCTCGGTGGCGAGTACGACGAATTCACCGCCGAACAGATCGAGACAGCTTGTGAACTCGGCAAGCCCGTGGTCTTCTGGATTCAACCTGGCGCGGCCCAAAGAGCGATGCTCGGACGCATTCCCGATCCGCGGGAACTACCAAAAGATTCGGAAGTGCTCGGTGGACGTTCGATCCGCGAGTTGATCCCGCAGCTTTTGGAAAAACTCAAGCCCCGAGAAACAGTGGAGTCGGCGGCTCCGAGTACGGGCGTTGCGCGGGTTTACGTCAACTACGACACGACCATCCCCGAAGACTCCCGCATCGGGGCCCGTATTGCCGGCATGGTTCGCGACCGGAAGTTCGAAGCCGTGGAGAGCGGCCGGGACGGCGGCCACGACGGGCTCATGCGGACGTCGAGCGCCGTTCTCCTGTTCCGCGCGGCCGATCCCAACCCGGACCAGTGGCTGAAGCTCAATGCCATGGAATTGGCGCTCGCGGCCCACATCTTCGACAAAAAACCGGACTTCGCCGCCAAAGCCCTATTGGTGACCGATCCCGCGCGGATTCAGGATCGGGCCGCCGGGGTTCCGGTCTATCTCTATTCAGAGCCGTTCGCGCCCGAAACGTTGGACCCTTTTTTCGAAAGGCTGAACAGAGCGAGGTCCGCGGATGCCCGCCAATGAAGCCGCCGCCGGGACCGGCATTCGACAGCCCTATCCAGGCTTACGGACCTTTGAGCCGGACGAGGCGCTGAAGTTCCACGGGCGCGAGACTCACACGGCCGAGTTACTGCGCCGCCTCTCTGAGAATCGTTTCATCGCGGTTGTGGGAAGTTCGGGGACCGGCAAGTCTTCACTTGTGCGCGCGGGGCTGTTGCCGGCTCTCTATCGCGGACGGCTGACGGGCGCGACCTCGCAATGGCGGATTTGCCTCATGCGGCCCGGCGATACGCCGATGAAAAGCCTGGCGGAATCTTTGGCCGCCGTGAATGTGTTTTCAGGCGACCCGGACGCCGTCCTTCGCGAGGTGGCGAGTTCCAGCCTGGGGCTTGTGCGCGCGGTCCGGGCGAGCCGGTTCGCTCCGGGCGAGAGCCTGCTGCTGGTTGTGGACCAGTTCGAGGAACTGTTCCGTTTTGTTTCGGCGCGGAAGGAGGAGGATGGCGGCGCGGAGGCGCGGCTGTTTGTCGATTCGCTGCTCGAAGCCGCCGATCTCTCGAGCGCGCCGGTATACGTGGTGCTCACCATGCGATCGGATTTCCTCGGCGATTGCAGCCGGTTTCCCGGACTGCCCGAAGCCCTGAATCGCAGCCAGTACCTGATACCCCGGCTGACGCGCGAGCAGGCACGCGACGCCATCGAGAAGCCGCTGCGGCTGGTGGAGGCGCGCATGAGCGCCCGGCTTGTCGAGCTGCTGCTGAACGAACTGGGGGACGATACCGCGCAGCTTCCAGTGCTGCAACACGCCCTGAACCGGACCTTCCAGGAATTCGAGAAGAAAGGCGCGGCGGGCGAGATCGGCGTGGACGACTACGCCGCCGCGGGAGAGTTGAAGGGTGCGCTGAACGCTCACGCCGAGTCGCTGCTCTTCCCGCAACCTCCGCCAGGCCATCCGGCGGAACCGTGGACGGAGAGAGTGTTCCGCTGCCTGACCGCGGTGGAGAGTGGGCGCAGGGTCCGGCGTCCCACGCGGCTGGATCGCATGTCCGAAATCGTGGGCGCGCTCGATGAAGAATCCAGGAAAAAAGTAAGGCAGGTGGTTGAGAAATACTCCGAAGCCGGCCACGCGATGCTGGTCTGGTCCGGCAGGACGTTGACCCCCGAAAGCGTGGTCGATATCTCGCACGAAAGCCTGATTGAGCACTGGGAAAGGCTGAAGGGGTGGGTGACGGCCGAGGCTGACGCGGCGAGCTTATACGAGAACGCCGCGCAGGATGCCGTCCGCAAGAGGCGCGGGGCTGCGGCGCGGTGGCGGAGCCAGAAGCTCTCCGAAGCGCTCAGGTTCATCGAAGAAGGTCCGTGGAACGAAGCGTGGGCCCGGCGGCAGCCGGAATTCGGCGCGCCTTTTTCCGAGGTCAGGGACTTCGTGGAGGGCGAAGCGACCGCGCAAGACGCCGAAGAGGAAGAGAAGAAAGCCCGAGTCACAAGAGATCTGGATGCGGAACGGAAGGCCAAAGAGGACGCGGAAGCCCGCGCCGCCGCGGAGCAGCGAGCCAAAGAGGCCGCCGAGGACCTCGCGAAGGCCGAGCGAAGGACCAAACGCTGGGTAATCGTCGCGGGCGCTCTTGGAATGTCGTTGCTGGGCTTCGGCCTGTGGAACCAATACTCCAAAGGGGCCGAGCTCGAAACACAGAAGAAACTGATTGCCGCAAACGACTTGGCAGTCATACTCCAGCAACAGGTCGCGGCGTCGGACGCCCTCCTGAGAGAGAGCGCGAAGAAGGAACAGGACCTTAAGGAACGTATCGCTAACGCCGTGAAGCCGGAGGAGGTGAAACAGCTCAAGTTGAGACTCGACGAGCTACAGAGGCAGAAAAGCCAGATCCAGTCGCAAAAGACCGACGCCGCCGGGAAGCTGAGCGCCGAGTCCGGAAAAGGCACGCGGATCAACCCGGCCGACGGTCTGACTTACGTCTTCATTCCGCCCGGCGCGTTCACGATGGGTTGCTCGCCCGGAGATGAAGAATGCAGCGCCACTGAAAAGCCTGCCCACGCGGAGCAGATTGCCAATGGCTTTTGGCTCGGCCAGACGGAAGTCACGCAGGCCGCGTGGAAGAAAGTGAAAGGCGGCAATCCAAGTTACTTCAAGGGCGATCAACTACCCGTCGAGCAGGTGTCCTGGACTCAAGCGAACGATTACTGCAAAACCGTCGGCTTGCGGTTGCCAACGGAAAAGGAGTGGGAGTATGCGGCGCGGGCAGGCACTGTGGGCGCGCGTTATGGCACGCTCGATGCTGTCGCCTGGTATTTCGGCACCAGCGGCGCGACGACGCATCCGGCCGGGCTTAAGCAGGCGAATGCCTTCGGCCTCTATGACATGCTGGGAAACGTCTGGGAATGGGTGGACGATGTTTCTGGAGGTGGTGTTCTTCGCGGGGGTTCCTGGGTCAGTGTTCCACGGTTTATCCGCGTCTCGTACCGGTTCAGGGCCGAGCGAACGTACCGGGCCGTCGACACCGGCCTGCGTTGTGCCGGGGAATTACGTTAGGTGTTTAGTGTTTTAAGTTTACCGGGGGATTCCAAAGGGGGTGTCCCCCTTTGGGGAACATAGGCGTTAAAATAAGGATTGACTTCGGGAGGGCTTCCAGTTAAGCTGTGTTATGCCAGCATTGTCTCTCCACGAGGAGCAGTGGGAGTACGTGCGTACCCTGCTTCCATCCGATTTAGAAGATACGGCTCGCCGTACGAAAGCGT
>SHUI01000157.1 GCA_009697455.1 Bryobacterales bacterium | reverse complement strand
GAGGGCCAGGCCGCCTTTCATTTGGAGCGCGGCGGCGAGCGGCAAAGTTTCCTCGGCCCAAAGAATCTGCGAGTGACACAGTCGCGCGGCGGTGAGAATTAAAGCAAGCGCTGCGAAGAACAGCGCCTTCCGTTTCATTTGCTCTTGCTCTGACCCAGAATGTCATGAAGCACCGCTCGGAACTTCTCACCGTAAACGGGGTCCGCCAGCGCAAACTCGACAAAGGTTTCGAAATAACTGGGAAAGTTCCCGATGTCGTATCGCTTCTCGCCGGGAGGCAACTTCACGGCCAGCACGCGTTTCCCTTCCTCGCACAGCAATCGGATCGCGTCCGTCACCTGTATTTCGCCTCTCTTGTCAGGCTTCACGCGCCGAATCATGTCGAAAATCAGCGGAGAGAAGATGTACCGGCCCGCGATCGCCAGGTTGCTCGGGGCGTCCTTGGAGTCCGGCTTTTCCACTAGATCCACCACGCGAAAGCTGTCACCCGTCTTACCTTCCGGGCGCACGATTCCGTAGTGCCTCGTTTCCGCGTGCGGGACTTCCTCCACGGCGATGACGCAACTGGCGCGCTTCGACACAAACAACTCCGCCATATTCGCGACGGTTTTAGAATCGGCGTTCAGTCCAAGGATGGAATCGCCCAATGCGACCAGAAACGGCATCTCGCCGGCAAAGTTCTCGCCGCACAGGATGGCGTCGCCGAGCCCTTTCTGCATCCGCTGGCGTGTGTAAAAGAACTTGGTATCGTTGTAACCCTTGAAATCAAGTTCTTCAAGAAGCTCTTTCTTGTTGGATTCGTTGAGCGCGCGCGTCAGTTCCGGGTCGTGGTCGAAGTGATTCTCGATCGAAGTCTTGTTCCTGCCCGTGATGAAAAGTACCTGCTCGATGCCGTTCGCGACCAGTTCCTCAACGACGTATTGCACAATCGGCTTGCGTGCCACCGGAAGCATTTCTTTGGGCTGGGATTTGGTGGCCGGAAGAAGGCGAGTGCCATGTCCGGCCACGGGGACGACCGCGCTCTTGATCACCAATCCAGTATGGCATGCGACGGCGGTGAAACGCCGTTCTTACCGCTCCAATTGCACCAGTTTCAGCAGGCGCCGCAGCATCTCTTCACCACCAGAGCCTTTCTGAATGCCTGCAACCAAGCCTTCACGATCGAGCAGTATGTAGAGGGGAAAAGCGTTCGTGGGGACCATCGATGTTAAATTCGTGTCCTCCGTGAGCACAACCTTGCACGCCCGCGGATGCTTTGCGAGGTACTCGAGGACCATCTCTTTCGATTCGCGCACGTTGACGCCGAGCACGATCAACCCTTGTGCGGAAAAATCTCGTAGCACCGTATCGACCGCAGGTTCATCGCGCCGGCAGTACCCGCACCATGTCGCCCAGAATTGAAGAAGAACGACCTTGCCCTTAAGGCTGTCCTTACTGAACTTCTCGCCTTTGATGGTCTTGCCCACAAAGTCAGGCGCGGGTTCGCGAGTCTCGGCGCCGAAGGCGGCGCCCGATCCGGCAAGCGCGGCTAGAGCGGATCTGCGCCTCATGCTCCCACCAACATCTTACGGACGACGTTTCCCTCAAGGTCCGTCAGCCTGTAGTCGCGCCCCATATGCCGGTATGTGAAGCGGGTGTGCTCGAAGCCGAGGCGGTTTAGAATCGTCGCCTGCAAGTCGTGTACGTGCACCTTGTCCTCCACGATGTTGAATCCCAGGTCGTCGGTCTTTCCGATTACGGTTCCGCCCTTGATGCCGCCTCCCGCCATCCACATGCTGTAGGCCACGGGATGATGGTCGCGTCCACCGTTGTCGGCGTCTTCCGGTTTCCGGATCTCCACCATCGGAGTGCGCCCGAATTCTCCGCCCCAAACCACGAGCGTCTCATCGAGCAGCCCGCGCTGTTTCAGATCTTTGATCAGCGCGGCGGCCGGCTGATCGGTAATGTCACAGTTCTTCTTCAGTTTCTTGTTGATTTCGGTGTGGTCGTCCCAGCTTGCGTGCATCATGAGGACGAAACGCACGCCGCGTTCCACCATGCGGCGCGCCAACAGGCAGTTCGTCGCGTAGGGCCTCGTCGGCTCCTTGTTGACACCGTACATTTCGAGCGTGGCTGGAGACTCCTTGGAAAAATCGAGCAACTCCGGTGCGGCCGTTTGCATCCTGAATGCCAGTTCGTAGGAATGAATGCGCGCGGCAATTTCCTCGTCGCCCGTGCTGGCGTAGCGCTGCTCGTTTAGGCCGCGAATCGCGTCGAGCCGCGCCCGCTGTGTTTCGGAAGTGACGCCGTCGGGATTCGCGAGATAGAGAATTGGCTCGCCTGAGCTGCGGAAGACTGTTCCTTGAAAAGTAGATGAGAGAAAACCGCTTGAAAAATTCGTCGCGCCGCCGCTCGTCCCCGCGCCCGAAGAAAGCACCACAAAGCCGGGAAGATTGCGGGATTCGCTGCCGAGTCCGTAGGTGACCCATGCGCCCATCGTGGGACGGCCGAACTGCGTCGATCCCGTCATCAGCAGCAATTGCCCCGGATGGTGGTTGAACGCGTCCGAGTACATGGAACGCACGAGGCAGATGTCGTCGGCACAAGAGGCGATGTGCGGAATGTAGTCGGAAAATTCGATGCCGCTCTGGCCGTAGCGTTTGAACTCGCGCGGGCAGGCGAGCACTGCGGCAGTCGGCTTGATGAACGCGAGGCGCAGATCCTTTGTCATCGAAGGCGGCAGCGGTTTCCCGTGCCATTTCTGCAAAGCCGGCTTCGGATCGAATAGATCGATCTGGCTCGGGCCGCCCTCCATGAACATGAAGATCACGTTTTTCGCCTTTGGAGCGAAATGCGGAATCTTAGGCATGAGGGGGTCGGTGCTCTGCGCGGTGCGTCCTTCCGCGGAAAGCAGATCCGCGAGCGCCATCGTTCCAATGCCGCCGGCCGACGTCCTGAAAAAGCTCCGGCGTGTCTGAATTCGGGCGAAATCGAGCGGTGTCATCGGTTACTCCCTTGTGATGAATTCATCGAGATTCAGCAGCACGCTCGCCACGCCAACCCACGCGGCGGAATCCGGATTGAGCGGGTAGAGCGCGGCCCGTGCCTTCTCGTCGCGTGCCAGAATTCTCTCCTGGGTTTGAAAATACGAAAGCAGCGTTTCCACTTCCTTCGCTCCAGGCTCGCGGGCAAGACACAGTCGGTAGGCGTAGTGGATGCGGTCCGCGAAACTCGGGCCGCGTGATTCCCGCAGCGTTCGTTCGGCGAGCGCCTGCGCGGCTTCGAGAAACACAGGATCGTTCAGCAGGTTCAGAGCCTGAAGAGACGTGTTCGAGCGCCGCCGCCGCGTGCACGTGACGTGCGAGTCCGGCGCGTCGAAATTCATCAACTGGGGATGCGGCGAAGTGCGTTGAAAATGCACGTAGAGGCCGCGCCTGTAGCGGTCCGCGCCTTCCGACTCCACGTACTTCGCCGAACCATACGTCAACTCGACCACGCCCTTTGGCTGCGGCGGACGCACGCTCTTACCCCCGATGGCCACGTTCAGCAGCCCGCTTGAGGCCAGCGCTTCGTCTCTCAGCAGTTCCGCGGGAAGCCTCAGGCGGGCCTGGCGCGCTATGAGCGCGTTGTCGGGATCGCGTCCCTGCAGTTCCGGACGCGAGTGGGACCGCTGGCGGTAAGCGGCCGACGTCGTAATCATCCGGTGCATTTCCTTCATGCTCCACTCGCGGTCCATGAACTCCGACGCGAGGTAGTCGAGCAGTTCCGGATGCGTGGGGCGGTCCCCCTGCGATCCGAAGTCCTCCACTGTCTTCACGATTCCGCGTCCGAAGAATTCGTTCCACATGCGGTTCACCGCGACGCGCGATGTGAGCGGATTATCCCGAGATACCAGCCATCGCGCGAACGTCAAACGCGGAGATTCGCCGGCGAAAGGCGTGAGAGCAGGCAATGATTCGAGTGTTGCCGGCCGCACCTCGGGGCCTGGGTTGCGATAGTCGCCCTTCAGGTAGAGAAAGTTCTTCGGCGGCGTTGGGGCTTCCGCGAGCACCTGTGCTTGAGTCAGCGAGGGGAATTTCGCGGCGAGGTCCTGCAACTTCGTGCGCAGTTCACGCAGCCTTTTCGTGACTTCCGCATCCTTCGCGTTAACGGGACCCGGGTTCGACACAAAGTAATCCGTCAGGCGGGCGGCCTGCTGCCGTGAACGCGTACCCGGCTCCATGGCGAGGATCTTCCGAGCGCCGTCGAGCATCGCGGTCATCGACGTGATTGAGAAATCCCAATCGAGCCGCTTTCCCGGATCCGCGATCGTTTGGCGGATGTTCCGCTCCCATTCCGCCTGAAGCGCGGGCACGTTGTTTTCGCTCAGCAGTTCGGCCCGCTTGCGGTCGTACTCCGGCCGCGCGCGCAGGTAAGGCCCCATCTCTCCGTCGAGCGGAGCCTCGATGTTCTCTTCCTCCGCGGAGCGGAAGAACGACATCAACTGGTAGTAGTCTTTCTGCGTGATGGGGTCGTACTTATGGTTGTGGCACTGCGCGCAGCCCGCCGTGAGACCGAGCCACGCAGTGCTGACAGTATTGGTGCGGTCCACAAGCTGCTCAAAACGAATTTCGTCCTGAGAAGAGCCAGCCTCACGATTCGTCAGCGTGTTGCGATGAAAGCCCGTTGCCACTCGTTGTTCCACGGTCGCATTCGGCAGCAAGTCCCCAGCGATCTGCTCGATCGTAAAGCGGTCGTACGGCAAGTCGCGATTGAGCGCGTCAATCACCCAGTTTCGGTACCGCCAGGCGTGGGGACGCACCAAGTCCTTCTCATAACCGTCACTATCGGCATAGCGCGCGACATCAAGCCAGGGTCGCGCCCACCGTTCGCCGTAGTGAGGAGAAGCGAGCAAGCGCGTAACGAGGCGGTCGTAGGCGTCGGGACGCTTGTCGTTCAGGAACTCCGCCGTTTCCGCGGGCGTTGGCGGGAGACCGGTGAGGTCGAGCGACGCGCGCCGGATCAGCGTCGGGCGATCCGCCTCCGGAGACGGGCGAATTCCCTCCGCTTCGAGTTTCGCCAGCACGAACTTGTCGATGTCGTTGCGCACCCAAGCCGCGTCCTTGACAGCGGGCACCGCAGGCTGGCGGATGGGCTGGAAGCTCCATAGACCGGGGCGCGCGTCACGGGCCGGCCAAACTGCGCCCTGATCGATCCACGCGCGCAATTTCGCGATCTCTTCCGGGGTCAGCCTCGCACCCACCGGCGGCATGACCGGCACTCCCTCGCGACCCTCGACGCGATGGATCAACTTGCTCTCGCCGCTCTTTCCCGCGACTATCGCCTTCGATGGAAAAGCCTGGTCGAGGCGCAGGCCGTTCATTTGTGCTTGCGGGCCGTGACAGAGGTAGCACCGCGTGCGCAGCAGCGGCTCGACGTCGCGCGCGAAGTCGGCCTTGCTCTGCCCGGGGGCGCCGGAAACTACGCTCAGCAGGCAGGCGAAAATCAGAGCCGTCCGTTTCATGGTCGTGTTCAAATTCTATCAAGTGCCGGTAGCGCTTGCTCGCACGAGTTGTTCCATAATGGGTCATATGAGCGAGACGGCGACAGGCCCTGGCGACTACCAAAGCCTTTACCGGAGGGCCTTCGAACAGTATGGAGTACGGGCTCTCTGGAACAAGCGGTTGCTCGAGGAACCCGCTCCCGCGGATGCTCTGGTCGTGGCGCGAGCCTTACGTATTGAGGGCGATCGCGAAGCACGGTTCTTGGCGGAACGGATTGAGCACGCGTGCCGTGCCGCTCTCTGAATTCAAACAGCCGCTCTCCGGCTGCTTGCGTCGCATCGCGATCCGGAAAGTTATGTCGCAGGCGCAACGCCGCTAAACCGGGACGCGCTGCGCTATTCCGCGGACATCGACATTTTCCACGACCGCGAGGAACGCGTTGCAAACGCGGCTTTGAAAGATGCCGCGGCACTCGAAACGGCGGGCTATGACGTTGTATGGCTGCGGCAATTGCCCCTTGCCTATTCCGCCGAAGTGAGGCGCGATAAAACTTCCACGCGCCTGGAATGGGTCGCCGACAGCGATTTTCGATTCTTCCCGGCGATTCGGGACGAAACCTTCGGCTATTTGCTCCATCCGGTTGACCTTGCCACAAACAAGGTCATGGCGGCGGCCGGGCGCCGCGAAGTGCGAGATCTTGTTGATCTTGTAACGATTCACGAAACCATTCTGCCGCTTGGAGCAGTTGTGTGGGCCGCGGCCGAAAAATCCCCTGGTTTTACTCCTGAAGGATTGATCGCCGAAATCCGGCGCAATTCCAACTATCCGGCAGCCGAATGGAACGCCTTGCGCACGAGCGAACCCCTCGACCCCAAGACCGTTATCACGTTCCTGCGTGATGCCCTTGATGCCGCCGAGGCATTTGTCGCCCGGATGCCAACAGACAAAGTTGGGCTGCTATTCCTGCAAGGCAGCAAGGTAATCCAGCCCGATTCCGACCGGTTGCAGGACTATCAGACGCACGTTGGGCAGCGGCGGGGACAATGGCCAAGTAACGCTGAGATCACCGCTGCCATGTTCGAACGCGCCGCACAGGAACGGCTCGATCGATAAGGGACTTGACCGCCCTTTTGCGCGACCACATTGACGGAGATCTGGTACGATCACTCAATGCTACGGCCCCTACTCCTACTTTCGCTTCTGGTTTTCACCGGTCCGGCGGCCCCGGCGGCCGCTGGTATCGACGAGTTCTTCGAGCGCTTTACGGCGGATTGGGTGCGGGCGTCTCCCGAACTCGCCACCTCCACGCAGTACTTCTCTGGCACGGAGCAAGTCAGGCTTGACGGCCAACTCTCGCCCGAGACCGGGCAAGTCCGCAAGGAGCGAGTGGACCGGGCGCGTCGAGGCCTCGCGGAAGTACGTCGATTTGACGCGAATCAACTCTCCGCCTCCCAACGGTTGTCTGCCCGGGTGCTGGAGTGGCAACTGGATGCAATCGTACAGAGCGCACGATTCGAGGGCCATCATTACGTATTCAATCAAGGTATTGGCGCGTTTCCCGCGGGGCTGGTCCGGTTCCTGACGGACATCCACCCGGCCAGAAATCCGGGCGATGTGGAAAATTACCTGCTGCGGCTCTCGCAAGTCGCCTCCCGCGTGGACGAAGCCATCGTTCTGGCCCGCGCGGCGGCCGGGCGTGGCATCATCCCGCCTCGCTTTATCCTCACTGCCACCATCGGCCAAGTTGAACGCCTCGCCGCCCCGGAACCGGGCAGCAACGTCCTGGTCGCTTCATACGAAGAGCGCATTTCGAAGTCGCCATCCATCTCCGCCGAAGATCGCCGGAAATTCCGCCTGGCGGCTACGAAGAAGGTCGCGGATTCAGTCGTACCGGCCTTTCGCCGCGTGATTGCTCTCCTGGAGGAACAGCGTAAAACGGCCACGGACGATGCCGGACTCTCGAAGCTCCACGAGGGCGCGGCCGCCTATGCCTCCCGCCTTCGCGGTTACACCTCGACCGCGCTTACCGCCGATCAGATTCACCGGACCGGTCTCGAAAAAGTGGCGCAAGTCGAAGGCGCTTTGGACAAACTGCTTCGCGAACTCGGCTATCGGGACGGCTCGGTGAAGGACCGGTTCGCGAAGGCGCAGGACGATCACTCCTACCCGGACG
Source organism: Bryobacterales bacterium (assembly GCA_009697455.1). Classification (GTDB taxonomy): domain Bacteria; phylum Acidobacteriota; class Terriglobia; order Bryobacterales; family Bryobacteraceae; genus SYKU01. The sequence continues at coordinate 3,681 of SHUI01000157.1, read as the reverse complement.
CACCCGGCGTCAGGACCACGATTCTCGCTGACTACGAGAAAATCATGCGGGAAGCGGAACGCCGGGCCGGTTCTCTATTCGACCTCCGCCCAAAGGCACTCGTCGTGGTGCGCCGCATCCCGGAATATGCGGAACGCAACGCCGCGGCCAACTACTCTGTCTCCGCGCGCGACGGATCGAGACCAGGGACGTTCAACGTTCCTCTGGCGGGCCCGAAGTTTTCGCGCCTTGGTATGCGCACGCTTGCCTACCACGAGGCGGTTCCGGGGCATCACTTTCAGGTCGCTCTTCAGCAGGAAGACAAGGACCTGCCGCGGTTCCGAGCCGACCGAATCATCCGGGAAGGCATGACCGCGTTTTCGGAGGGCTGGGGCCTCTACGCGGAGGCACTGGCGCTCGAGAGCGGCTGGTACGACGACGACCTTCCAGGTAAACTCGGCGCGCTCGATGCTCAGCTTTTCCGGGCGAAGCGGTTGGTTGTCGATACAGGACTGCACACGAAAGGCTGGACTCGCCAACAGGCGATCGACTACGGAATTTCGGTTAGCGAGGTGGAACGCTATGTGGCCGCGCCAGGCCAGGCGTGCGCGTATATGATCGGCCAACTGAAGATTCTGGAGCTGCGCGACAAGGCGCGCCGGGAACTTGGGGAAAAGTTCTCGCTTCCCGAGTTTCACAATGTTGTGCTGCGCACCGGCGCTGTCCCGCTCGAGGTGCTGGAAGAAGTGGTGAACGAATACATTGCAGGCAAGAAGCCGAAGGGCTAGCAGTTGTGAAAGAATATCCCCTCAGGAGGTTGTACATGAGCGAGCGAAGAAAGTTTCTGAAATCGGCCGTAGGTGTCGGAGCGGCGGGCGGGGCGTCGGCAATGGCGGGCATGGCTGCTGCGGCAGCGCCGGGGGGACGCACTCCTTCCAAAGGTGGTATCCGGCTGGGCAATCTGTTCTTCAGTTCCGGACTGACCGGCGTGCGCCCGGAAGCGCGAAAGGACCCGCTGGCCTTCGGCGGCGACATCAAGGAGCAAACCCACAACATTCTCAAGGCCCACAAGGAGAATCTGGAGGCGCTCGGCTCGTCCCTTGAAAACGTGCTGAAAGTCACGGTGCTCCTCGCCGACGTGAAGACTGAGAAGAACGCGATGAACGAAGTCTACGCGCAGTATTTCCCAAAGAGCGCGCCTGCAAGGTCAGCGTTCGGCGTCGACTTCCCCGATACCGCCACTCGCGTTGAGATCGAACTCGTCGCCTGGATTCCCGAGAAGTGAAGCCGAACGAGCGGCAGGAGCGGCTGTTAAGGCGCACCTTCATCGACTTCCTTCAGAATTCGGAAGTGATCGAGGACGCCTTGATCTTCGAGCGGGCCAAGGGCCTCTACTACTGGGACGTCCAGGGGAAGCGTTATTTTGACGCGATCGGTGGCATCTTTGCCGCGTCGCTCGGACATGGCCATCCGCGCGTCATGGAAGCCATGCGCACCCAGATGGAACGCATGACGTTCGCTCCGCCGTTGCATGGAATTTCAGATGTCGCGCTCGATTTCATCGAGAAGCTCGGCTCGGTGACGCCTGGCAACTTGAACTACGTGAAGGCCTTCAGCGGCGGCTCGGAAGCGAACGAAGCCGCCATGAAGTTCACACGCCAGTACTGGCGTCAAACGGGCCACCCTGGAAAGTACAAGTTCATCAGCCGGTATTACGGATATCACGGCGGAACCTTCGGAGGCATGGCGGCAAGCGGCACGGGAACCCGGAAAACGAAGTTCGAGCCGCAGTTGCCGGGCTTCTTAAAGGTCTTTCCACCGACGTTCTACCGCGACCGCTTCGCGACATGGGAGGAGGCGAACCGTTTTGCAGCGCACGCCGTGGAAGACGTCATCGTTGCTGAGGACCCGTCCACCGTTGCGGGCGTTCTTGTCGAGCCGATTGGCAATACGGGCGGCATCATCACGCCGACTGAAGAGTACTTCCGCATCATCCGCGACGCGTGCACGCGGCACGACGTGATGCTCATCTTCGACGAAGTGATTACGGGATTCGGCAAGACGGGTAACATGTTCGCCGCGCAGACTTTCGGCGTGACGCCGGACATGATGTGTTGCGGAAAAGGGCTTTCCACGGGCGCGGTCCCCATGGGTGCGATGGTGGCTCGGGAGGACATGGCCGGCCCGTTTTTCGGCCCGGTGGAAAGTGACGTCCAGTTCGCCCACGGCCATACGTTCGCGGGCAATCCGCTGGCCTGCGCGGTGGGATGCGCGGTAATTGACGAGATGGTGGAGAAGCGTCTGCCGGAGAAGGCGCGCCGCCTGGGCGAGTACCTGGCCGCGCGTCTCGAAAAGCTGAAGCGTTACGGCGTGGTGCGCGAAGTGCGCGGGCGCGGCATTCTGCGGGGTGTCGAATTGGCGAAGGAAAACAACGCACGCGAACCCTTCCCCGCGCTTGGCAGGGCGCTTAAGAAGACGGCAGTTGCGAATGGGCTGATCATGCGCGTCGATCCGACGTGGTTCGCGGTTGCGCCGGCGCTCATCTCCGAGGAAGCGGATATCGACGAGATGTGCGACCTGATTGAACAGGCTCTCGAAGCGGCGCTCGCGGTCTGCAAGGGATAAGGGCCCGTCCTGAACCAAGGGTGGCAATTTACAGCCGGTGTGGCAGGCGGAGCGTTTTTGTCGCCTGCCTTCTTCCGCGCAAATGACTTGCTCTAAGTCGCCCTTCCTCCGACTTTACGATGGGTGCATTGCACGGATACTCGTAAGCCGGTTTACGAGGCGCAGCCCGAAAAAGTGGCTTGAACCGCTCCTTGCTCCGGCATTATGCTCGACCGAGTAAGGAGCCAGCCATGGGGCGCACGACGGAATTAGCTATATCCAGGACAGAGCCGCCCACAGCGATGGGCGTATCGTCTCCATCGCTCAACTAATCTTGCTTTCCACGGTAACCGGAGATGCTTCTGCTCGACGTTACCGATAATCTTTGCCGTCCGGTTGGCAAGGGGCGGCGACCCGGAAGAGATTCATCTCGAAGAGACCGATACCACGTTCGCAATCGAATGGAAGGGCATATATCAGATCGACGGCTCCGCCTTCATCTACGCCGATCGCGATACTGCCCGCGTCACGACCGTCCTCGGCTATCCAACGGAGCAGATCGAGCAAGCGGCATGGCAGCCCCTTGACCTGCCGCTCGCGAAGTGAGATCGTACCACGAGAGGGAAATTACGCATGCGTCTTGTCACCACGTTTACGCTCTTCGCGTCGCTCGCCGTAGCGGCAGTCGATTATTCTTCGAGTCTCACATCCGGAAAGGCCGACATGAAATCCGCCGGATCGCTCGCTTTCGGGCCGGACGGCATTCTGTTCGTCGGCGATTCGTTCGGCGCGGCCATCTTTGCCATCGACACACAGGACCGCAAGCCCGGCGCGGGTTCCGGCGCGGTCGAAATTGCGGGCATCAATGAAAAGATCGCGGCGTTGCTCGGTACGGCCGCCGATCAGATTCTCATCAACGATATGGCCGTGAATCCGCTTTCAAAGAACGCCTACCTGTCCGTCTCCCGCGGTAAGGGGCCGGATGCGATTCCCGTCATCGTCCGCGTCAGCCGCGCCGGGAAGCTGGAAGAAATTTCGCTCGACAAAGTGAAGCACTCCCGCGCGGATCTGCCGAACCCGGTCGAAGCCAAGAAGGAC
>SHUI01000156.1 GCA_009697455.1 Bryobacterales bacterium | reverse complement strand
CCAGCAGGCCCAATCCCTTCTTGCGGATGTTCGGCAGCACGGAATGGATGAAGCTCAAGTAATGCGGATCCACCAGGTTTACGGGATGTTGCACGGTCTCCCATCCGTCATAGCCATCGAGGAGACGCTGATGTACCGTCGGGTCATGGTGGCCGGTGAAGCCGATGTGCCGCGCCTTCCCTTCCTTCTTCGCCTTCACAAACGCTTCGAGCGAGCCGCCGGGTCCGAAGATCTGGTCCACTTCTTTGTGCGTGTTCACCTCGTGGCAGCACCACAAATCGAGGTAGTCCGTATTCATGCGTTTCAGCGTCGTTTCGAGTTGCTTCATGGCGCCGTCGCCGTCGCGCACCTGCGCCTTGGACATGAGCAACACCTTCTGGCGGAGGCCGCCCGCGAGGGCTTTACCGTAAGTCACGTCGCTTTCGCCATTGTGATACTTGGCGGCGCTGTCGAACATCGTTACGCCCAAATCGATCGCGCGATGAATGATCCGGACGCCGTTTTCTTCGCCGCGGACACGCATGTGAAACCCGCCCAACGTGAACCGGGTGACATGCAATCCGCTCTTCCCGAGCGTGGCCGACGGAATCGGCGTGTCGGCCAGGGCCTTCAATTGCGCGCTCACGGCCGCGGAGGAAAGTTGCAGAAAAGTTCGTCTGTTCATCGAGTGCCTCTCTTTCGATTTCCATGATATCACCGGGCCCGGTGCCAACAGAGATATACTGGTTCTAAATCGAATGCGACGCGCAATCCTTGCAGTACTTAGCGCCGCTCGAATCCTTACCGCCCAACCGAACGTAGCGAACGGGGACGTTCAGGGCACTGTAACGGATCCCAGCGCAGCCGTAGTTGTCGGAGCCGCCGTAACCCTCACGAGTAGCTACACGGGTTTGCGCCGCGCTGCGGCTACCGGCCCGGCCGGCGAGTTCCGCCTTATGGTAATACCTCCCGGCGAGTACGAAGTTTAGATCGATGCGAACGGACTTCGTTCCGCCCGTTTTCGCGATGTCCGTGTATCTATTGGACAAATCACCATTCTCGATGCCAGGCTTGAACTGCCGGTCATTACCGAGACACTGGTTATCGCCGGGACGCCGCAATTGCTCGACGCGGAACGGTCGCACCAATCCAACACGCTGACAGCCCATGCGGTCGCCAACCTGCCGATCGATCGCCGCGACTATCTCACTTTCGCCTTGCTTGTGCCTGGAGTGGTGGATTCGACGGCCATTGCCGACAACACGGACCTGCGCGTCAAAGCGACTCCTCACAGCGGCATTTCGTTTTTCGGGTCCAACGGACGCGGCAACTCAGTGATGGTTGATGGCGGAGAGGCCAACGACGGCGGCGGCGGCGTGCGTTCCACCCTCACGCAGGAAGCGGTGCAGGAGTTTCAAATCAACAGGAGTAACTATTCGGCGGAGATCGGCGGCGCTAGCGGCGGCGCCATAAACATCGTTTCAAAAGGTGGAACTAACGACATCCACGGTTCAGTGTTCGGTTTTTTCCGCCACCAGAACCTCGATGCAAGCAACCCATTTGCGCGCATCCTCGAAAACGGAAAGCTCTTGCGGACAAAACCGCCCGCGAAACGCGAGTAATTTGGGGGTACGGCGGGTGGGCCCATACGAAAAGACCGCACCTTTATCTTCGCAGGCTTCGAAGGACTCGTACGCCGCGAGTCCTCCGTCGTCTCCATCCTCACGGACACCTCGATCTTCGACATTACCCCCGCTCAGAAGGCGGTCATCGACGCGCTGCCCGCAAGCGCCGGAGCGGCGCTTCGAGGCGCGCTTACAACTCCCCAGAGCACGAAAGACTTGTTCACCCGAAATTCCGGGATCTTTCCTTTCACCACGGATGCCTGGCGCTTTTCTCTTCGCCTTGACCACCACGCGAGCGACCGCGATCTTCTGTTCTTCCGCCACAGTTATTCCAATCTCTCCGAGAGCAACGCCAACCTCGAATCGCTTGTGGGCGCGTCGCGTGGCAGCGAAGTAGAACAATTCGATCCGACGACGGCTGTGGGTTGGACGCGCGTCATCAATCCAAGAGCGGTTAATGAAGCGCGCGCGCAGTGGAATTACCGGGCCTACGGCGTGAATTCCGTCGACAAAGTGGGGCCCGAGATCCGCATCGCGGGCTTCGGCACGTTTAATCACGATTACCTTCTGCCGAGCCGCACGATCGAACGCCGCTACCAGCTTAAAGACGATTTCACCTGGTTCACGGGCTCGCATTCTCTCAAGTTCGGCGCGCTCGCGCTCATCCGGGGAACACACAGCGAGGGCCACGTTTTCTTTGGCGGACGCTTTGCATTTGGCGATCTGCCGGGAGCGGTCCTGAACCCTGCTTTGCCGCCTTCCTTCACCATAAACGCGTTGCAGTCTTTCAACCTCGGACTCGCCCAAACCTATATTCAAGGCTGGGGAAATCCCACCGTCGCTTCCACCCATCCCAGCTTCGGCTTCTATGCGCAGGATGGTTACAGCATCCGGCCCGGCCTTCGGCTCGACATCGGGTTGCGCTACGAACTCGACAAGCGCCTGCAACCGCTGCCCACGGATACGAACAACCTCGCTCCGAGATTCGCGCTCGTGTGGAACCCGCGCGGCAGTCCGAAAACAATCGTCCGGGCCGGCTACGGAATCTATTACTCGCCCACCTACTACCAGATCGACTGGACGGTCAACGCGCTTAACGATATCAACGGCCGCCGCCAAATCGCCCAGGCGTTCAGTTCGATTCTGACACCGGGGCCGGCCGCCGCCAACAACATCTTCACGACGTTGCGTCAGCAGGGTGTGATCGGAGTGCCGCGCCCAACACGAGCGCTCATGCCGGCCGACCTCGCTCAGTTCGGAGTCACTTTTCCGCAAACCGGTCCGCTTCCGCCGTTCACGGTGCTCTTCCAAAATTCGCCGGATTTCGTGAATCCGTACTCCCAGCAGACCAGCCTGAGCGTGGAGCGTCAGTTGACGAACAGTCTCGCGGTTTCGATCGCCTACACATACGTCCGGACATTGAAGATCGTGCGTTCACGCGACGTGAATCTGCTCGCCGCTCCGGTCGATCCCACGCTTGGGATACGCGTCTGGTCCGACCCGCGTTCGTTCGTGAATCCGCTGGTCGCGCAAAGGAACGAATTTGAATCGACCGCCCGCGCCTTCTACAGCGGCATGATTCTGGAGTTGAACAAACGTTTCAGCCGGACCTTCAGTCTGCACGCCAACTACACCTTCAGCCGCGCTACGGACGATGCGACGGACTTCAACTCCGATTTCCAGGCGGCCGATCAGGCGAATCTCCGCTCCGAGCGTGCCCTCTCCTCTTTCGACCAGCGGCACAAGTTCGTGGCTTATTCCCTTTGGACGGGTCCGGGCCGCATTCAGATCGCGCCGATCATCCGCGCCAACAGCGGACGCCCTTTCAATCTGCTCGCTGGATTCGATCTGAATCAGGATAGACACGACACGACCGACCGCCCCATTGGCGCGGGCCGCAACACCGGTCACGGACCCAATTTCTGGACCACCGATATTCGTGTCAGCCGCGAAGTTGCCGCCGGGGAGCACGCGCGGTTTGAACTGATGGTGGAAGCGTTCAATCTGATGAACCGGCAGAATCTGGCGAGCGTGAACAATATCGTCGGCCTCATGAAGGGACCCTTTCATGTGACCGGACGGGCGGACCGGTTGCCCACCGAACCGCTCGGATTCACTTCTGTCTACGACCCGCGGCGCGTCCAACTCGGCGTACGCCTGAAGTTCTAAGCGCCGCGTTTCCTTCGGCTATACTCGGGTCTTGGAACCCAAGCCCGTAACGCAAGCGAGCCTGCTGCGCATCCTTTACGCCGGCTTCGGATTCGTCATCGTGCTCCTGGCGGCCGTCGGCTTCGCGGGGGTTTCGAATATCCGGGCCATTCGCGTGAGCGCGGCATCCATGACTCGCGAACAGGCGCTTACCGGCCGGCTCATGGAGGAAGTGGATCGCGAACAGGCAGCGCTTGGCGCGGTGCTTCGTTCCCTGTCCCGCGACGAGCCTGAAACGCTTGACGAGGGCGAAATCACAGCTCAACTCGAAGCGGCCTCACAACGCATCGAGCGCATAGTCGCCGAGAGGGCAGGCACTCCGGAAGCGCCTCTGTTGCACCGCTTGGACGAAGCCACGCGGACCTTCTCGGCGGAAGCGCGCCGCCTGCTCGAGGAAGAAGACGAGCCCGCGCTCGCATCTCGCGACCTTTTCGCGCGTCACGCCGAGGTTGTCGCGGCCGTGACCAAGCTCATCGGATTGAGCTACGAAACGGCTGTCGCGGGGCAACGGCAGATCGACGCGCGTTCGGAAGTGCTTCTGCGCGAATCTTTCCTTCTGCTCGGCGCCTGTCTCGCGCTGGCTCTGGCGTTCGCCGCCTTTACAGTCCGCAGCAGCGCCCGCCTGTTCCGGGAAGTGGGCCGGCAGGAGAGCGAGCTCAGCCGCGTCTCCTGGCACTTCCTTGAGAATCAGGAAACCGCCGCGCGCCGGTTTTCGCACGAGATGCACGACGAACTTGGCCAGTCGCTAATGGCTGTAAAGGCGAACCTCGATTCAGCCGATCCGGCAAGGCTCCCCGACTGCGCGGCGCTGGTCGACGAAGCCATCCGGAACGTGGGAGTTGTCGCAGTTGCTGCGGCCCACCATCCTTGACCATTTCGGCCTCGAAGCTAGCCTTCGATGGCTCTGCGAGGGATTCTCGGCGCGCACCGGAATCGAGACGGCCTTCACGGCGGATGCGCCCGGGCGTTATTCGGGCGACGCCGAGACCCACCTCTTCCGCATCGCTCAGGAAGCGCTTACAAACGTCGCGCGGCATTCGGGAGCAAACCGCGTGAAGATGGACCTTCGCACTGCCAACTTCACGAACACTGGCGTTCTCGAGCTTACGATTGCCGATAATGGCAGTGGAATTGGACCGGGCGAGCCGGCAAAGCCCGCCGGACTCGGGATGATCGGCATGCGCGCCCGCGCCCGCTGGCTGGGCGGCGTGTTCATTCTCGAACCGTCGAACGGCGGGACCCAAGTCTCCGCGAGAATACCTCTGGCGCGGGCTTCCGCCGCGAGCACCGATCATGACCAGGAAAATCCGAATCCTGTTAGCTGACGACCACAGCGTTGTCAGGCAAGGCTTCCGGCTGATACTCGATCGAGAAACAGACATGGAGATCGTCGGAGAGGCGAAGAACGGGCGCGAGGCCGTCGCCCTGGCGGAGAAGCTTCTTCCGGACGTGATTGTGATGGACGTTTCCATGCCCGAATTGAATGGTATCGAAGCGACGCGCCGGATCGCCGCCGTCGCTCCGCGAACGCGCGTCCTCGCGCTCAGCATGCACAAGGACTCGGTCTACGTACGCGAGATCCTGAAGGCCGGCGCGCGGGGCTACCTCCTGAAGGATTCGATCGACCGCGATCTTCTCACCGCCGTACGGGCCGTGGCGGCAGGAGATGGTTATCTCAGCCCGGGCCTGTCCGACGCCGTCTTGAACGAGTACCGGTGGCAGGTCACGAACCCATCGACCTGCTAAGCAGCCGCGAACGTGAGGTCCTTCAGATGATTGCGGAAGGGAAGACGAACAAGGATATCGCGGGCATTTTGAACCTAAGCGTTTACACTGTGGAAGCGCACCGCGGCCACATCATGGAAAAGTTGAACCTGCACAGCATCAACGATCTGGTCAGGTTTGCGGTTCGGAACGGTCTGGTGGACTGAGAGCGCGCGGCAAGAGCAAAATGAGGTGCTACAATGTAGCAAATGAGGAAAACCTCGGTTCGTGAACTCCACATCCACACCTCGAAACTCGTGCGCGAGGCCGCGGAAGGCGGCATCATCGTGATCGAACGCCGCGGCGAGCCGGTCGCCGAGTTGCGTCCCCTTACCGCTTCACCGCGAATGCCCGCCGCCAAGAAAGCACGGATCTTCGCTTCCATGCGGAGAATCTGGGATCGAATGCCGCAGGCCGGCGACAGCACGAAGATCCTTGAAGAGGACCGGAGCCGTTAACCACCGTGTATTTCGACACGTCCTATATCGCAAAGTTCTATTTCAATGAGCCCGAATCTCCGCGGGTTCGCGAGCTTGTCCGGAAAGCGGATGCCATTCATACTTCGCTGTGGGCCTTTGCCGAATTCCACGCCGTGATTCATCGCCGCCTGCGCGAGGGCGTGTCTTCGCCCCGCGACGCCCGCGATCTGGCCCTGCGTTTTTCCGATCATATCGAGGATGGACTCTGGAGCCTCATCCCCGTCACGGAAGCCCTGTTGCGGAGGACCAGCGCCCTGACGGTTTCCGCTCCCCGCGATCTTTTCGTGCGGACTGCCGATGCCGTGCACCTGGCGACGGCGCAGGAAATAGGGGAACGCGACGTGTGGACGAACGACCGCCACATGCTCGCTGCAGCCCCGTACTTCGGGTTGGCCGGCCGGTCCGTTTGATTCCTAAGGGGGCGCCGCCCGCCGCGGCTTCTTTACCAGTGTGTAAGTGAACCGTCTGGGCGGTAGAAAACGTTCTTTCGGCCTTCTTTTGTTACCTCTCCGATCATTGTCAATTGCTTCAAGTCCGCCGTGACGCCGAGACCGGGCCGGTCGTTTCGGAGAGCTTTCCCGTTCTTGAAATCGAGGCATTCCGGCAGATGAGGAATCGGACGTCCGCCGTAGTTGTACTCCATGATCACCGGACCCGGAAATGTCGAGAGGCAGCCGACCAGCGCGGCTGTCGCGATAGGCCCGGTGAAGTGCGGGATGATACCCACGGCGTGCGTCTCGCAAATCGCCGCAATCTTCATCATCTCGGTAACTCCACCGACGTTGGGAAGCGTTGCCCGGATGTAATCGATGTCGTGATTCTCCACAAGCTTGTTGAAGTCGTACCGCTGTCCCCATTCCTCACCGTGCGTCAGGGGAACGGTGGTCATCCGCCGGAGTTTTGGAAGATCCTGATGCGCGTGCTCGTCGCGGACCGGATCTTCGACGAAGTACGGCTCGAATTCTTCGATCAATTTGCAGGCGCGCACAGCGTCACTGTAGTCGAACCGCTGGTGAAAGTCGATGCACCAGTCGCCGTCCGTACCGACTCCTTCGCGTACTTCCTTGCACTCGCGAGCCACAGCGCGGACGCGCTCGTGTGTATTATAGACCGCGCCTTGCTGCGTATCGCCCGCTCCCATGCGGAAAGCCCGGTACCCGGCCTCGATCGTCTGCCTGGCCCGTTCCTTCAGACTCAAACGCTCGCTGCCCGCGGGACGGGCCGCGCTCGCGCCAGTCGCGGAAGGTTGGGAGTCCGCTCGGGGCGGCCGGCCGCCGCCGGTAGCATAGCATTCGCAATGTTCGCGAACGGCGCCTCCCAGCATCTCGTGCAGCGGGAGTCCCAGGGCTTTGCCTTTGATGTCCCACAGCGCGAGGTCGAGGGCACCTAATGCGTGAACTTTTTCGCGGCCCGGTGGGTAGAACCAGGCGATATACATCTCCTGCCAGATCGCCTCGATTCGGAACGGGTTCTTCCCGATCAGGGTCCCGGCGCACTGTTCAAGCGTATCCTTCGCGCCGCCTTCGCCGATGCCCGTGATCCCGATGTCGGTCTCTACCGTGGCGATCATGTTGCTCTGATTGAAGAGCTCGTTCAAGTCCGGCGGCCGGTAGATTCGCACACGGGTAATCTTCGCCTTGGGAAGCGCGGCTTCGGCGAGCTTTGGACGTATGGTGCCGGCGGCTGATGCCACGGCGAGAGAGCGAAGAAAGTTTCTTCGGTGCATCGATTCCTCCAGGAACTCACGCCAGTATACCCGATGCGAAAGACGATTGCTTAGGCGACGATCTTCTTCGCGGGTACCAGCGTCAGCTTCCGTTCTTCGGCCGTGCGCTTGCTGTTCCGCTTGGCGGTGTACATGTTCCGGTCGGCCTCGGCGAGCAGTCCCTCGGCCGCAGTCTTCTCGTCGCCGAGGATTGCAGTTCCCACGCTCAGCGATACGATGCCCGGCCCGCACAAGGGCGTTGCCTCGTCCTCGCAGGCCTGCTGGAAGCGTTCGATCACACGCTCCAGCGGATGCGGCAGGATTCCCGGGAGTACGATCACGAACTCGTCGCCGCCCATCCGCGCCACGTAATCGCTCTCCCGGCAACTCTGCTTCAGCCCCCTGCCCACCGCTTGGAGGAGTTGGTTGCCCACGAGATGCCCGAAGCGGTCGTTCACCGTCTTGAATCCATTCAGATCGCCCACTGCCACTATGAGCGGCTCGCCGGCCCGCACGCACCGGTCCACTTCCTGTTCCAGATGCAGGAACAGCGCCCTCGCGTTCGGCAACCCTGTAAGGAAATCCATTGTCGCCGAATCCTCGGCCTTCTTGAACTTCAGGCTATTCTCGATCGATAGCCCGAGCTTCGAACTCACTGCCAGCAGAATCCGCAAATGATCTTGCGTGAAGGCGTCCTTTTCCGCGTCGTACAACGCCAGCGTACCCACCACTCCGCCCGTCCCCTCCAGCGGCACCGCCAGCGCCGAACGCAGGAGACTGAATTTCTTCGGATCGTTCAAGTAGCCCGGCTCTACCGACGGATTTCCGTTCACGATCGGCTTCCGGTTATCCGCCACCCAGCCCGAGAGGCCCTGGCCGAGTGGAATCCGCAGCGAATTGAACAGGCGGAATTCGTCGCCGGTGACGAACTCAGGAATCAGGTGGTCACCCTTCTTCAGGTAGACCGCCATCCCGTCGTACGGCACGATGTTCTTGAGACGGAGCGCAAGCACCGAGAGAGTCTCGTTCAGGCTCAGCGAGTTGCCCATATCCTGCGCCATCTCGAACAGAACGTGCGCTTCGTGCCGGGCCGCGCCGATCGAATGCACGAATTGCAGGGAGTCCTTCGCGTCTTTTGTTGCTCCGCCCGGACGGCCGCTGCTCTCGAAGCCGGCGGCCGGTGCTTCGCCCTTTTCCACCCTGATATCGGTCGAGAGCTTGCCCATGTCCATTCGCGTAGACTTCGCCATGACTTCCAGTTCCTTGTACCGCCGCAGGAGAATCGAGACAACCTCCGGGTCGAAGCTCGTTCCAGATTCCTTTTCCACCACCGCCATCGCTTCGTCGAGAGGCAGTGCCCTGCGGTACTGGCGGTCCGTGGCAAGCGCGTCCAGGCAGTCGACTACCGAAATAATCCGCGCCCCGATTGGAATCCTCGTGCCCGAGAGCCCGTCGGGGTACCCCGTTCCGTTCCAACGCTCGTGGTGCGATCGAACGATCGGAACCACCGGCCCCGGAAACTTGACGCGAGCCAGAATCTCAGCGCCCACGACGGGGTGGATCTTCATCTTCTCGAATTCCTCCGGCGTCAGCCTCCCCGGCTTCGAGATGATGTGCTCGGGCACGGCCAGCTTGCCGATGTCGTGTAGCAGCGACGCCGCGCGAATCGCTTCCAGATTGTTCGCGTCAAGCCCCATCTCCTTTCCGATCTCGATCGCGTAGACCTGCACCCGCGCCAGGTGATCGTGCGTCGTGTGATCCTTCGCCTCGATCGCCATGGCGAGAGCCTCGATCGTTCGCAGATGTAGCAGCGACATCTCGTCGGCGTGAATTCGCTGGTCTTCCGCGCGCGTCTTCTCGGCCGTCAGCCTCCCCAAATAGAGAAAATAGGAGCGATACATCACGTACACTGCCGGCAGCCCCAGCACCGCGCTCTGCCAGCCGACCGTGCGGTTCACGAAGCTGAACACTCCTGCTCCGCCCGCTCCGATCAGATAGTAGGGAAAAGACCAGAAATAGCAGTCCCGCCAGACCCTCGCCGCAATCTTGCCCTCCGTAAGCGAAATCACGACCGCCACCGGCACCGTATTCGCGACGAAGTACGCGCACGCAGCCAATGCGAGTCTTAGGGGAAACTCGATAGGTAAAAGATCGATCCACGCCCCGTGGAAAACGAAATTAGAAATTCCAATCGCCATCGTGACGCTGGCCACATTGAACAAAGCCTGGATGGCGCTCGTGCCCCCTTTGTTCTTCCAGATGTACTGCACCATGATCGATCCGCACCCGAGCACCAGCGTCTGCGGCAGATTCAGCTCGACCAGGCCTACCAGAATGAAAAAGAAGTTCACCGACATCGTGCCCGTAATCGAGGGCAGGCTCACCTTCATCCCCGAGCCCATCAGCGCAATCCCCAGGTAGACAGCGAACCGCACCATCTGCTCATTCCGCCACTGGAGCATGTCGTAGCAGAACAGGCTGACGCCGGCAGCTATTACGATATATACGTATATTTTCGCTTTGAGAGACATGACCGATTCAGGCCCATCGGGGATCAATTCGACCGCGCTTCCGGACTAGGTCTTCACCTCCGGCCGTCCAATATGTTGGAATGCATCTCCAGTTTAGGTGCGCGAGAACTGGATTGTTAGAGACCAGACGTACCGTTTCTCGGTAAGGTGTTCGCCCGGTGAGTACCGTACCGGTTAGACCACCAAACCACTGCACCACAGCCCCACGCCGCTGGCCCGGGGACAGGCGTTCGTAAAGTACATGAACCAGAAGTTCGGGGTGCACCACACCATTACTGTCGTTCCGCTCTGCGGCCACAACGCGCGATGCGTATTCACGGCCGAACCAGTGCTGTCGGTTCTTTCTCCGAAGCCCTGAAGCCGGGTTGCCTTCACCCAGCGCGGAACGGATTCTCAATCCGAACGCCGCCGAACTTCGCTCCGTGTTGCAAATCTTCCGTGTAAATGATGGAGCATTGCGCTTCGGACGCCGCGGCGACAATCAGCGAATCGTACCAGGAGATGCGGTGCCTGGAAACAATTTGGGTGTGGCTACTTTAGAACGACGAACAAGTCCCACAGAATGAGACAGTTGTATGGAATCAGGTTGTCGGCGAGCGCTGGTTAAGCCGGGGATATCAAGATAAGGCCGGTTTTGCGATCAGCCGCGGAGGGTGGATTGTGGCTGTTTGGCCTGATTCCTGAGGATTGTTTGGGAGAGCTTTTCGAGACGGTTGAGCAGCTTCTTGAGCTTTCGATACTGTAGCGAGGCGGCTTTGTAGAGGGGCGCCGCCTGCGGCGAGAGCTTTACGTTGACGGTTTTCCCATTGGCCTATACGGTTTGCGTCTGGTGCGGAATCCGAAACATATCTCGACCATTTTCGCACAGGGTAGCTCCCGCGGATTGAACAGGTCTGACTCTTTGTGGCTGTTTGGCTTGGCCGGCCTCGTCGTCAGAGGAAGATGGTCGAAATTAGCCGATCTCTTGAAGTCCGGTTCTGGAAGCTGCGCTGTTCACTCCCGCAACCGCGTAGTCACCTGCAATTCGCACCCAAGTCCGGCGGCTGCCGTGCGACGCTTTAGGCCGCCGAGTCTACCCGCGACACAGAGACCCTGACCC